>NZ_JBLXDN010000024.1:0-56164 GCF_048264025.1 Nitrincola sp. | reverse complement strand
ATCGAAGCTTGGTTTGGTCATGTGTCATCTCGTTTTTGCTTAGTTTATCGAAATGACACAGAATTCTGAACACTACCAGATTGGATTTTTATTGTGTGGTTTATTTTCTTCAGCAGACGCCAAAGACGCCCCCTTACGAGGGCGTCTTCACCAGATCAATCGATCCGGTAACGACCTACTTGTGCTTCAATCTGCTCAAAGGCATGCTGAAACTCTACAGTAGACGCGTCCACTTCTTTGAGGGTATTCAGGTTATGCGTGGCCAGATCACGGATACGCACGATATTTTGGTTGATATCACTCGCGACCTGACTTTGCTCCACTGCTGAGCTGGTAATTTCAGCCGTCACTTGCTGCACTCCAGTCAGACTGGTAACAATTGCACGAAACGATTCTCCAGCCTCAGATACCAACTCAACATTGGTATTCACCAATGACTGGTTATCCTGCATTAGCCCCACGGCCTGATTCACACCGGCGTCTAAGCGT
Organism: Nitrincola sp.; assembly: GCF_048264025.1. Taxonomy (NCBI): domain Bacteria; kingdom Pseudomonadati; phylum Pseudomonadota; class Gammaproteobacteria; order Oceanospirillales; family Oceanospirillaceae; genus Nitrincola; species Nitrincola sp. The sequence goes on along the minus strand of NZ_JBLXDN010000024.1, from coordinate 55,675 downwards.
TCGATCATGGCACGAATTTCATCGGTTGATTGCTGTGTCCGGCCAGCCAAGGCACGGACTTCATCAGCCACCACGGCAAACCCTCGTCCTTGATCACCTGCTCGAGCCGCTTCGATGGCCGCATTAAGCGCCAACAAATTGGTTTGTTCGGCCACCGCACGGATGACTTCCAGCACCGAAAATATCGCTTGACTGGCTGAACGTAACTCTTCAGTCACCTGCACCAGGCTATCACTGTGTGTTGACTGATCAGTAATATTATTGCTCAGTTTAGCCAGCGACAAACTCCCTTCTTCAGCTCGGCTGCTGGCATCACGGGTGGCATGATCAGCCTGCTGTGCATGGGCGGCAACCCCTTCAGCGGTACACGCCATTTCATTAATGGCAGTAGCGACCAATTCAGTTTCACTGTCCAGTTGATCCGCCGCGGAAACTGAACTGGCTGCTCGATGGTGCAAGGATTCTAACGATTCCACCACGCTGTGCATGGATTGGCGAATACTGCGAACCATCTCCTGCAAGCGTGCCAACATGCGGTCAAAGCCGCGACCGAGGTCACCAATTTCATCACGGCTCCGGGGATTGAAGCGCTGGGTCAGATCAGACTCACCTTCCGTAATCCCGGAGAGTACTGCCACCGTCTGGTTTAACGGTAGAATGACCTGCCGCCGTATCAACATCCCTAATACCACCATAATGACTAGCGCCCCAGCCAATATTGACAGTACAGTCTGCAGCGAGTTACCCAGGGCGATGGCTCTGACTTCCTGCGCAGAAATTCCCGTAGCAATCTGATACCCCCAAGGCGCAAAGGTAGATGTTTCAACTCGCCAATCACCTGGCGAACTGATAATGTCTGTCACCTCTGTCTCATCCATATGCCCTGAATGCAGCCTGACACGTCCCTGACCATCCAGTAGCGCAATGAACCCCTCTTCAAGAATGCGGGTACGTTGAATCACCTCAGCAAGTGCATTCAGATCGGCTGAGTAGCCCACATACCAGATCCCCATAACATCTCCTGCCGCATTATGAATGGGTTCATAACCGGTCAGAAACGGATTGCCGAGAATATCCACCTGCCCATAAAAGGCACGCCCTTCGCGGTTAGCTTTGATCGCCGCGCCCTGGGGAGCCAACAAGGTGCCAACAGCACGCTCACCCTGATTAATCACATTCGTGGAAACACGCACAAAATCATCACCACTTCTGGAAAAAAGCGTCGCGGTGCCGCCCATCACCGCGGTAACCCCATCCACCAGATCAAAGCGATTTGCCTGAGGAATATCACCTAACAGGAGTTCGGGTACGCTCTGACCATTCACATCGATCAGTTCCCCCTGGCTCGCTTCGCCTAATGATTGCCCTCGCTGTATCAGCAAACGCATACTGCTACGCACCCGCTCCGACATAATGCTGTCAGTCACAGAGAGTAACGAGGTAACATTCGCGACAGCTTTCTGTCTGAGCGACTCAGCAATAGCTTGTGTCTCGATGCGCTGATTCAGAAAAGTGGCCACCACGGCGACCAATGCCACCAAAGCCATCAGAGAGCCAAGCATAAAATAGATCTTTTTTTGTAAAGACATTTGGATACCTACAGCTACGACTAGAACAATGAATGAATACCCAACCCTTTCAATAAATCAGCCGAACAGCCTCGGCTGATAAATGGTTGCGTAATGCGGGAAGAGGCGGTTGATCCATAACAACAATATTATAATCAGTCAGGTGCCCTGCACTACAACTTGCTTCGGTATCGAATTTCGAACTGTCCAATAGCAAAATGCGTTGTCGAGCATTCTCCAGCAGTGCTTCGCGGGCCATGACTTCTTCTGTATTGTAATCAAAAAGCTGCCCCTGTCGACTCATCCCACCCACAGAAACTATGCCGACATCAACCCGAAAGCGTGAAAAAAAGCGTAACGCGTCGCCACCAACAACATCCTGATCACGCTTGCGCACCACGCCACCCGCGATAATCAACTCGCAATCCGGGTGGTGACACAGAGGTGTCACCGCATGCAGATTATTGGTCATCACTCTTAGACCCTGTCGCTCTCTGAGCAAAATGGCAAGTTGCTCTACCGTTGTGCCAGTCCCCAGAAACAGGCTCTGGTAATCACTAATCAGTGTCAGGCAGTGCTCAGCAATCAGCTGTTTGCCACTGCGGTTAACAATCTGCCGCTGTTCATATTCAACATTTTCACGGCCGGGGAAAGGCGATGCACTGCCATGATGGCGCATCAACAACCCCCGATTCGCCAGAATCCGGACATCATTGCGAAGGGTTTGTACTGACACACCAAAGCGTTGCGCCAAAGACTCTAAAGGCTGCCGACCCAACTGATTAATCAGTGCAACGATCTGCTGTCGACGTTGTGTGGTATTCATCATGATACTGACCCACTGCAGAATTCGAAAATAAAAGTCATGAATGCGAAAACTTAATGCATGCAAACGAAAGCTTAATGTCACTTTATTGTCATTTGATGACACTAGGCTATGTACTTCAATTGATTCAATCGGAGATGCGGAAATGTCTTACCTGAAACTGCACAGATGGATACTCGCTACAGCCCTGGCCCTGCCAGGCGCGGCCTTCGCTCAGCAAACCCTGACACTCTATACCAGCCAACCCAACACCGATGCGCAAATGACTGTAGATGCTTTTACTCAAGCCAACCCTGACATCAAAGTTGACTGGGTACGTGATGGCACAACACAGCTAATGACCCGCCTGAGAGCGGAACTTAGCGCGGGTGTAACCAAGCCAGACTTATTATTGATTGCCGACAGCGTGACGATGGAATCTCTTAAGCGTGAGGGACTGCTGCAAGCCTATCTGAGCCCTGAACGTGTGCAGTACGATGCGGAACTTTACGATCCAGAAGGCTATTACTATGGCACCAAAATGATCACCACCGGGATTGCCTATCATACCCGTGCAGCGCAGCAACCTGAGCGCTGGCAGGATCTGGTGAATGAGCCATACCGTAATCAGGTGGCCATGCCCAGCCCACTCTATTCGGGTGCGGCATTGATTCATCTGGCCGCGCTGACCGATCACTCTGACCTGGGTTGGGATTACTACACCGCATTGAATCAGAATGGCGTCTCAGCACAGGGTGGCAACGGAGCGGTGTTAACAGCGATCACCTCCGGCACCAAACCCTACGGTGTAATTGTTGATTTCATGGCTATCCGTGAAGCCGCGAAAGGCTCCCCCATCCAGTTTATATTCCCAGAGGAAGGTGTTACAGCCGTAACTGAGCCAGTGGCTATTCTTAAAGATGCGGCGAACCCGGAAGCCGCTCAACGCTTTGTCGACTTCGTATTATCTGAAGCTGGTCAACAACTGGTGCAAGCACAAGGCTACCTGCCCGCCCGTGAGGATATCGCCCCACCTGAAGGCTTCCCGGCACGTAACGAGATCAAGTTGATCCCCCTGAATGCTGGCAAGGCGCTGGATCAAGCGGAAAGCAACAAGCAACGTTTCAGCGAGCTGTTTGGCGGATAATTCCGAATGATTGCACACTTTCAATACCTACGCAGCCAGCAACGCTGGCTGCTTATTTTACTGCTGATCCTCACCAGTCTGCTGACGTTGATGCCGACCATGCGTCTGTTGATTGAAGCCCTGCAAGGCTGGCAGTTAGGTAGTGCCTCGCCGATGATGCAGGTGCTGCAACAACCGGCTACCTGGCGGGCGCTGTGGCACAGTTTGTATACCTCAGGTCTGGGTACCTTGATAGCGGTTGTGCTTGGCTGCCTGTTTGCCTTCACCCTGACCCTGACCAATATCCGCGGCAAAAGTCTGTTGGTCTTTTGCTTTATGCTGCCGATGATGATTCCACCACAGGTCACAGCATTGAGTTGGCTTCAGCTGACAGGACCCGGAAGCCCACTGTTGAATACCCTGGGTATTGCACCAGCACTCGGCTCTCCGCAGCCGCTCTATTCAGCAGAAGGCATTGCACTGTTGCTGGGCATCCAACATGCACCACTGGTGTTTCTGGCACTGCGTAGCAGTTTAATTCATCTGCCACGTGACCTGATCGAAGTGGCACGTATTAGTGGTGCCCGCCAACATAAAATCTGGATCGATATGATCCTGCCACTCAGCCGCAATGGGCTGATTGCCGGTGCTTCCATCGCCTTTGTGTCCGCTCTGGGTAATTTTGGCATTCCAGCCATGCTGGGGATCCCGGCGTCCTACTATGTACTGCCCACGCTGATCTACCAGAAAATGTCTGGCTTCGGTACCAGCGTACTGCCTGAAATCGCCTCATTATCCGTTTTGATCGGCGTCCTGGCACTTATGGGTGTCATGCTGCAACAGCAGATGTTGAAACGCAGCCGTTTCAGCCTGCTGGGGCACAGTGGCCGGAGCCAGGATTTTGTACTCGGCCGCTGGCGGTTGCTGTTAGAGATAGTATTGGCGTTAGTACTGGTGTTGATTCTGGTCGCACCGCTGGTGGCCTTGGTGACCAGTTCTTTAGTACCAGCCATGGGCGTACATCTGAACTTTACTAACCTGAGTTTTGCCGCCTATCAGGAGATGGTTGGTCGTCAGGGTGTCACCCTACGGGCTTTCAGCAACAGTTTGTTACTGGCAGGTGGTGCGGCCCTACTGCTGATGCTGCTGGCGACACTGTTGGCTTATTTGATGCAAAGTCTGCCACAGCGGGCCCGCTCCGCGCTCACCAGTATGATTGAGATCCCCTATGCCCTGCCTGGCGTTGTATTAGCGATTGCCTGCATCCTGCTGTTCGCCAAACCCATCCCCCTCCTCAACCTGACACTTTATGGATCGCTGGGAATTATTTTTATCGCCTATCTGGCGCGTTTTCTGTCCGTCAGTCTGAAACCCATAGTAGCCAGCTTTAGCGAACTGGACCCCAGCCTTGAAGAAGCCGCCCGCATTTCTGGGGCCAGCACCCTGCGTCGTCTAGTCGATATTCTTCTGCCGCTTATCGCGCCGGCCGTTTTTGCAGGCGGATTACTGGTATTTCTGACGGCTGTAAATGAGTTAACGGTTTCGGCGCTGTTGTGGAGTGCCGGTAAGGAAACCCTCGGCGTATTGATCTTCAATCTCGATCAAAGTGGCGACAGCATTCTCGCGTCTGCCATTGCCGTGTTGGTGGTGCTGATGGTCGCAGCGATTATGTTACTGCTGAGCCTGCTGGCCAAACATTTACCCAAAGGAGTCATCCCATGGCAGAACTGATTCTAAATCAGGTATCCAAATATTACGGCCAGTCAGCGGCTGTCAAACAGCTCAGCCTCACTCTGCCCGAAGGTGAGTTCATTGCCCTGCTCGGTCCCAGCGGCTGCGGCAAAACCACTACCTTGCGCATGCTGGCCGGTTTCGAAACCCTGTCTGAGGGGCAAATACACCTGAACGGCAACTGCCTGGCACGTCCTGGATGGCAAGTACCGACCGAATCACGCAATATGGGGATGGTGTTTCAGTCCTATGCCCTCTGGCCGCATATGAGTGTGGCGGATAATGTCGGCTACCCTCTGCGTCATCGTGGTATTCGCGGTCAGGACTATCAACAACGGGTCAAAGACGCCTTGCAGATCGTACAGCTGGAAGGATTAGCTCAGCGTATGCCCCAGGATCTTAGTGGTGGGCAACGACAACGCGTGGCCTTGGCTCGCTGTCTGGTTACAGATCCCGATGTGGTACTGCTAGACGAGCCCCTGGCGAACCTGGATCGCCATCTGCGCGCTTCCATGGAGGAGAGTTTTCGCGAATTCCATCAACGTACCGGCGCAACGCTGGTGTATGTCACCCATGATCAATCCGAAGCCATGTCATTGGCAGACCACATCGCCGTCATGCACCAGGGTGAACTGGTACAGTGGGCCACACCCGCAAGCCTCTATCAAACCCCCAGAACTGAGTGGATTGCCAGCTTTATTGGGCAAGGCAGCATTGTGCATCTACCGGGAGTAAAATCGGGAGTGAGCTTATCCCAGACTCAACTCACCCAGCTCAGCCAAGCTACTCGCCGGTCACAGACAACTCCGGTACTGATCAGGCCCGAACATATCCGACTGCATCTACCAGACGCTACTCAAAGTGACACTCAAGACGAGGCTCTCCCCGAAAGCCACTTGCACGCCAGAGTAGAGCGCTGCGTATTTCGGGGTGAGCGCCATGAAATTCAGTTGCGACTACCTACTGGCGAATCACTCACCGGCTATCACCCTCAGGGCATCACTGAAGGTAGTGTGATTCAGTTAAGTCTGTTGCAGGGCTGGAGTCTGGAGTCCGCGGCATGAGTGTGCGAGTACATATTCTCAGCGGTCTGGACGCCAAAGCCCCCGCCGCAATACGTATTGATGTGAAGGGTCGCACACTATTGCTGGATGCCGGCGGCCCACTGCAAGCCGATGAACCCTGTGATTGGTACCTGGATCAAAGCCCGGATGCCATCCTGATCACCCATGATCATGTCGACCACATAGGTGCAGTTCGCTGGCTACCAGAAACGATTCCGCTTTACTGTACACCGACCGTTGCCCAGAGATTGCCCGCAGGTCGACGCTGGCATCCACTACCCAGGCAAGGCACAATCACCATTGAGGGTATCAATATTACCTGTGGGCTGGCGGGTCACTCTCTCGATGGCATCTGGCTGCACCTGGATATTGCCGGAGGGATTTTCTACAGCGGTGATTTCAGTTTTGAATCGCTACTCTACCCTTTCAACCGCCCACCCCGGGCCGCATTGGCACTGTTAGACGCCTCTTACGGTCTCTACTCAGTCGACCAACCAACCTGCCGCGATGCCCTGCAGGCCAAGTTGAACCGAGCCAGTTTATTACCAGTACCGCCCTCTGGGCGTGCACTGGAACTGGCCCTCTGGTGCCAGACACTTGAACTGCCCTGGACATTCGACCCCGCATGCCATAAATTTCATGCTGCGTTGCAGGGTTTGCCTGCCAACCTGCTAAAACCCGGCATTCATCAGCAATTGGCTCAACTCGTTCCACGGCCCTGGGACACACCAGAAAATCCAGATCTGGCCTTGGTACGCCTGGCGGCCGATGCTGAAGGTATCACAGGTGAAGCTGGTCGACTGATCAGTGACCCCAACTATACTGGCCAGGTGATATATACCGGTTACACACCACCCAAGGCGCGTGCCGATATCACCACTGGTCGGGCCGAATGGTGCCGCTGGAATGTTCACCCAGGCTTGCCGTGTATCCAGTCACTCGCCGATACCTTGCAAGCTGAACAGCTAGTACCCTTGTTCTGCCCACTGGATCGCGATGGCTGGCAAGCATCACTGGGCAAGCGCTTATGTACTAGTCCTATTATTCATCTCTAACAACATCACATAAGGAAGATACTTTATTATGAACACGGTTATCGTCGACGTAGACGGCACTCTGGCAGAGTTCAATCCACAGGAAGTACACCACTGGGTGTTGGGCGACGAAAAGCACTGGGACCCCTTCTTTGCGCACATGGCAGATGCTAAGCCCATCGAACCCATCTGTCAGTTAGTCAAACTACTGAAACAGCAAGGGCAGCAGATTGTCATATGCAGTGGTCGTCCGGATAGCCACCGCCAACATACCCTGGATTGGCTCATCCAGTATGACATTCCGTTTGATGCGGTGTTTCTGCGTGGACATGGCGAGGATCAGGAGAAGGATGAAGTGGTTAAATCCAGACTGCTAGACCAGATACGAGCTGAAGGCTTCAATCCCTGGCTGGTATTGGATGATCGTGACAGTGTAGTCAGTGCATAGCGATCACTTGGACTGACCTGTCTGCAATGTGCACCGGGTGATTTCTAATCAGTGTACTACTGGCCTGAGAACTGTTGGTCTCAGGCTATATCTGACACTGGCGCTTACGCAGCCCCCCGAAAGCGCCAACTTGCCCAAAGGCTGTAGCCTAGTTTTGCAAAGGAATAGATTCCAGGTAGTGATAAAACTGCGGGGAGCACGCGCCACCCGGCTGCTTTCCAGTAATACAGACTGGCATCCAGGCCCACCAGAAAACCCTCCCCGGTCCATACATGGATTTGGCGCATCATCTGAAGCTTATCAACACCCTGCCATTCGCTGAATGTCGGCTGATTAATATCCACCAACAACATTTTTCCCGCGAGTGGCTGCGCAAGATGAGCGATTTCACGCTGGCATAGGCGACAGCCTCCATCGTAAAACAAACGGGGTGTTGTCAATGTGACTGAGAGGCTTGCTTGGCTAGTTTTCATATCAGTCTGTACGCTGGGTAACCTGCTTCGGAGCACTACAGATTGAAAGTTTCTTTACATAATAAGCAGACAGGGCTAGATTTTAACACTGTATAGATGGTGATCCCGTCATACACCATAGCTACTGACAAAATCAGTAGATATAACAATAACAACAAGAAGGTTTATTATGAGTGATAAACGCGAAACCGATGCACTGATCGTGCATAAACCGGTGTTTTTTGACGCAACCTCCCTGCATATCCCCACCCTGCGGATATTGCGTGAAGATGGCACCCTCTACCCCGATGCAGTCCTGCCCGATTTAGACCAGGAACTTGCCTTAAAAATCTACGATACGTTTTTATTTATCCGAGCCCTTGATGAGCGCATGCTGGCCTCACAACGCCAGGGGCGGATTAGTTTTTACATGACTGAAACCGGTGAAGAAGCCGCTGACATAGGCAGTGCCGCTGCCCTTGCTGATGACGATATGATCATGGCGCAATACCGTGAACAGGGTGCATTGGCCTTTCGTGGCTTTACCCCGGATCAGTTTATGAATCAGATTTTTTCCAACGAAAAAGATCTGGGCAAAGGGCGACAGATGCCGATTCATTACGGCTCTCGTGAACTGCACTACATGACAATTTCCTCACCTTTGGGAACCCAATTGCCTCAGGCAACCGGTTATGCCTTTGCCTTTAAGGCACAACAGAAAGCCAACTGTGTCATCTGTTATTTCGGCGAAGGTGCAGCATCCGAAGGCGACTTTCATGCGGCGCTGAATATGGCTGGGGTGTTTAAAGTACCGGTGATTTTTTTCTGCCGTAACAATGGGTATGCCATTTCCACACCCGCTCATGAGCAATACGCCGGTGATGGCATTGCGCCACGTGGGATAGGTTATGGACTGAAAACCATCCGTGTCGACGGCAATGATGTACTCGCGGTGTTAAAGGCCACCCAGGACGCTCGTAAACTGGCGGTTGAGCAGCATCAACCCGTCCTGATTGAAGCCATGACCTACCGCCTTGGCGCGCACTCCAGTTCGGATGATCCCAGCGGCTATCGAAACAAGTCTGAAGAAGATACCTGGCGGGCGAAATGCCCAGTGCTGCGCTTTAAGCACTGGCTGGTGCAACAATCCTGGTGGGATGAAAACCAGGATGTGCAGCGAAAACAATTACATCGGGATGCGATCATGGCCGCGATGAAAAAAGCCGAGAAAGTTGCACCTCCGCCACTGGATGACCTGTTTACCGATGTCTATGACACCCTGCCCTGGCACCTGCAGGAGCAACAGGCTGAGCTGATCAGCCACATTCGTAAGTATCCGCAGGCCTATGTTAAAACAGCAGGGAGGCTGGGCGATGAGTAAAATGAACCTGTTACAAGCGATCAATAATGCCCTGGATATTGCCATGTCCACGGATGAATCCGCCCTGTGCTTTGGTGAAGATGTCGGTCATTTTGGCGGGGTGTTCAGAGCCACCAGCCATCTGCAAGATAAATTCGGCAAACAACGCTGCTTTAACACACCGCTGACCGAACAAGGGATTCTGGGGTTTGCCAACGGCCTGGCCGCGCAGGGTATGACGGCGATTGCCGAAATACAGTTTGCTGATTACATTTTTCCGGCATTTGATCAGATCGTCAATGAAACCGCCAAATTCCGCTACCGTTCAGGGAATGAATTCAATGTCGGCGGGCTCACCATTCGCACTCCCTATGGCGGTGGCATTAATGGCGCTCATTATCACTCACAATCGCCAGAAGCCTATTTCACCCACACCCCCGGATTGAAGATTATCGTGCCTCGCAATCCTGAGCAGGCCAAGGGCTTGCTCCTGGCCGCGATACGCGATGACAATCCGGTGATCTTTTTTGAACCCAAAAAACTCTACCGCGCCTCTGTCGGTGAGGTGCCGGATGAAGATTACCAACTGCCTATCGGACAGGCCGAGATAGTGCGCCAAGGCAAGGACATCACATTACTGGCCTGGGGTGCCCAGATGGAAGCCATCGAAAAAGCCGCCGATCTGGCTGAAAAGGATGGTATCTCCTGTGAGCTGATTGATTTGCGCACCCTGCTGCCCTGGGACAGAGAAACGCTAGCCAACTCGGTACGCAAAACGGGACGACTGATCATCAACCATGAGGCGCCTAAAACCTCGGGTTTTGGTGCGGAGATTGCGGCCAGCATTCAGGAAAGCTGCTTTTTGCACCTGGAATCACCGATCCTACGCGTTACCGGTCTGGACACGCCCTTCCCCTTAGCACTGGAGAAGGAATACATGCCTGATCACCTGAAAACCTATGAAGCCATTAAAGCCAGCGTAAATTATTAATTTACCGATTCGGTTTGGAGTAACCCATGAAAATAGATTTTATCCTGCCTGATATTGGTGAAGGCATCGTAGAGTGTGAACTGGTTGAGTGGCGTATCAGTGAAGGTGAAACAGTCACAGAAGATCAGCCTGTAGCCGATGTTATGACAGACAAAGCCCTGGTTGAAATCACCTCCATGTACACCGGTGTTATCAGCAAATTGTATTACCAACAAGGTGATATTGCTCAAGTGCACCAGCCACTGTTTGAGGTCGAAGTTGAAGCTGAACAGCCTCAGCAAACTGAAGCCGCCAGACCCGCACCCACCCAGTCATCAACGCCTAACGCGGATAGTAGCGATCTGGCCAACAAGCCCATCGCCAGTCCCGCCGTCAGGCGCCTGGCTAGGGAAATGGAGCTGGATCTCGGTGCAATTGAGGGTAGCGGAAAAAACGGACGCATTTACAAAGAGGACCTGTTAGTACAGGAAAAAACTGAAAACACATGCGTCGTCACGGCAAGTACAGCCGTTCAGTCACCAGCCACAGTAGCCATCAAAGGGATCAAAGGGATCAAAGCGATGATGGCAAAACAGATGCAGGATTCCGTCAGCAGCATCCCGCACTTTACCTATGTCGATGAGCTGGATGTCACCCAGTTGGAGGACGCCAGACAGACACTCAAACCCGTTTTTGAAGCCGAGGGGTTACGCCTGAGCCTGATGCCACTGTTTATCAAAGCATTATCGCTGGCTCTGCAACAACACCCCCTGCTCAACAGTCGTGTGAATGATGACTGTACCGAGATTATCTACCAGACGGATCACAATATCGGCTTTGCTGTGGATACCCCAACGGGACTATTAGTGCCTAACATCAAAGCGGTGCAGAGCTTGAATCTGGTTGAGATCACTCAACAGTTAAATCAGCTGATAGATGCCGCCAGACTGGGTAAGCTGACATCCCAACAGATGAAAGGCGGCACCATTACCCTGTCCAATATTGGTGTTATGGGCGGTACCGTTGCCACACCCATTATCAATAAACCGGAGGTCGCCATCGTGGCGTTAGGTAAGATACAAAGACTCCCCCGCTTTGATGCTGATGACCGAGTTACAGCCCGAAACATCATGCAGATCAGTTGGTCAGGAGATCACCGTATCATCGAGGGAGCCAGCATGGCGCGCTTCTGCAACACCTGGAAAGCGTATCTGGAAAACCCGCTTAGCATGCTGACCGAGCTGCGCTAGGATGACGCGTCCGTTGCTGCAACAGTTCTATATCAACGAAGAACAGTCGATCTATCTGATGAGCCATGAAGATGCTCAGAAGATTAAAGACTGGGTACAGCTTTGTATGGACCAACTCAGCTTACTGGGTTTTTCTGATATAGAATTCATCGGCAAGGGCGCGTATGGCTTTGTGTTTGCAGGCCGCTCCCATGAGCTAACAGATTACGTATTCAAATTTTCGCGCATCAATTTACCCCAGGCGGTTCAGGACCGACTTGAAGATGAGGCCTGGATGCAAAGCCAGGTTTTACACCCAGGTATTCCCGCCGTGAGTGAATACACCCGCATTTCAAGACAGTCCGTATTGATGATGGAACGTGCTCCCGGCATGGACCTGGAAGCCTATTCGGTACAGCAAGGACGCCTTTCCCCTCGACTCATCATCAAAATCGCCGCTCAGCTAGTCGATATACTGGTAGCGTTACGCACATTCAAAATCAATGATCAGTTAGCCCCTATCGTGCATGGCGATATCAAACCCTCCAATATTGTCTTCAACCCCGCGGATGAAAGCATCAAACTGATCGACTGGGGATCGAGTGTTTTTGCACAACTGGATAGCGATGGTCAACCTGTCTCCCCGCAAGGATTGCGTTTTTTCAGCGAAGATTTACATACAACCAATGCCAGACTGGGGGATGTGTATTTTATCGGCGATGCGCAGCTCAATGGCGGATTAAGCTCGCCACACTTTGATGAACAGGGCCTGGCAGGGACACTCTATGCGCTGGCCTCAGGTCAGGGCTGTCGCTACGGTTTTTCTGCCATCCCGGTGACAGCCCTGGGGCTGCCGCAAGCCTTTGCGATCACCCTGCAGACCCTACTGGCTGGCAGTGATGAGGACAAAATACAAGCGGGTAATTACTTGATCTCGCAGATGCCCTATATCAAGAAATGGGTTATTCCAGAACTGGACGTACCCGTTGAAAAGCCAGCCATTCCCATCTGGATTTTCCAGGATCAACTGAACATGGAAACCGTGGTGTACACCTCTCGCAAAAGCTTTCTTCGCGAAGCTCATCAAGACCCGGAGCTGCTGGTGGATGTCGATGATGTAGAGCTGGAGAAGTACTATAAAAACTTCATGCACGGCATGGGACGCACCGAACGCGCATTTCTCTGTGCGATCAGTCGCCTGGGTAAATACCCGGTTCTAGGTGGACTGGCGATCCGCTGGGAGGACGATGACATTTTTATCGACTCCAGTTTGAACCTGCAAGCGCCCGCGTTGAAGCAGCCCTTTATCACTGCCGTAAACACCATGGTCACGCTAGCACGCGCGATCCACCGTGAAGGCGTGTTTAAATGCTGTTTGTTTGATGCCAAGAACACCCTTCATCTTCAACGCGAAAATGACCAGCAGCCGTTTGTTCCTCCGGCTGGGATGATGATTCCGTTTGACGTGACGCAAGCACCACTGAATGAAGACAGCAGCCGTAACCATTCTTATTTTGAAGATGGACAGGACCCGGATGAGCTATTGCAGCTACCCCAAAGCATCATGCAGGAAATTGCACTTCTGAATGAAATTCGCCACACCGGCCTGATTATTTTTGAAGCCTTGCCCACACATCTAAAAATTCACAACTACTACGTATTACTAGATCCTAGCAGAGAAGCCGACTTTACCGCCGCACTACAACGCATCGTCAAATCGCTCCCTGACATAGACGGTCTAGGCGTATCCGGTTTTATGAAAATGCCCTACAAAAACACCCGTGAGTTCAGTCGACAAACCCGCGTTGCTGATCACTTTTATCCCAAAAACCCTAAGGCCAAAAATTCAAGGGGTCAGCCAGCTTGATCTTGAGTTGATGAAGGGAAATCCGGGCACCTTCCAGGCATCAGGTTTCTTGATCTAATCCCTAGCTTAGTATTTGGCAAACGTTCCAAATCACGTTATAGTTTGCCCGCTGCCATCAGGAAGTAGCCAACCTCATGTAAATCATCGACATGGGTGTCATTCAACAAGGAGTGTTTTATGGGCAAGCCCTCTGTACGTTTAGGCGAAAACCACACACCTGTCCAGCTGTCACCAGTAAAATCCCTCATATCGGCGATGCCATTTCCAGTGGCCCTAGCCATGTATTAACTCGAACTCTAGCCATGCGTGAACATTGATGAAATTGGTATCAATCCATGAATCTTAAGCATGGATAAGGTAAGTAATCCTGCAGCTGATGCAGTAACCGTAAATTGAAATAAATGGATCAATGGAAAAAAGGAGAAACAACATGTACGTAAAAAAACGCTTTTCTAAAGTAGCTGGCCTCACCATGGCATTGATTGTGGGGAGTGCATCACTGACCTTGGTGGGCTGTAAAAGCTCGGGCGTGAATATGCAGGGTATGGTTTCATCAGGTATGGGATTGGCAAAAGCAGTTTCTTTGACTGATGAAGATATGCAGCAAATTGGAGATCAAACGATTGCTCAGCTAGATAGCTCCAATCAAGTGGCATCCAGTCAAAGTGCCTATGCTAAACGACTGGCTCAACTGGCCGCGCCATGGCAGCAGGTTGAAGGTATCTCGTTAGAGTATAAAGTGTACATGGATCCTGAGGTTAACGCCTTTGCTGTCCCCAATGGCTCTATCCGCTTTTACAGTGGACTGATGGATGAAATGACTGATGATGAAGTGCGTTATGTCATTGCTCATGAAATAGGTCATGTGGTGTTGGGGCATTCAAAAACAGCTTTCCAGACAGCATATGCCGCCTCATCAGCGCGACAAGCGGTGGCGGCAAGTGGTAATTCTGCAGCGGCAGCACTCACCTCCTCAGAGTTAGGTGACTTGGGTGAAAAGCTGATTAATGCACAATTCTCTCAGCGTAATGAAAATGAAGCCGATGATTTTGCAATTAAACTCATGCAGGCATCGAATTATAATGCGGCGGCAGCTGTCAGTGCTTTACGTAAAATTGAGAGCAAGTACGGCAACCATCGCAGTCTTTTTTCCAGCCACCCAGCATCGGGAGATCGTGCTAAGCGCCTGGCGGCTCAGCTTGATATTCGCTAACAGGGGTCTTTAGTCTCATCGGCCTTTCTTGCCATAAGCGTTCTGGAAGTGGAAGAAAGGTCGATTCGTTTTACCCTAGTGTACTGGATGTTAATCAGCAGGTAAGAGCCGAAGTTCTAGGACTGAATAAAGTCAGCAATCAAATCCAGCACCATCTCAGGCTGTTCAGCATGAGGCAGATGACCACACTGCTGTAGTATCACCTGTTCAACGCGACCATTTACGCCTGCGGCTATATGCCGGGGGAAGGCAACCGACCCATACTCATCGTTATCACCGTGAATAACCAGAACGGCTGAGTTAATTTGCGGCAGACAGGGATCGATACGCCAGGAGCGAAACGCAGGCGACAGCCAGGCTCCAGTCCAGGCATCCAGCACCCAGCGCGCTTTTTCACCATGCCATTTCACCAGCTTGTTAAACGCGGCAGCTTGTGCGAACTCTAGCTGCGCAGCACGTATCCCCTCCAGGGTACGCTCCTCAACAAACGCCTGAGCCGCCAGGGTAATCGTGGCTTCGCAGGCTTCAGCCTGAGTAGCTGCAATCGTTAACGCCATCACCCCACCCACACTATGACCGAGCAAACAAAAGCGGGTGATGTCCATCGCCTGACACAACACCGGGAAAATAACCTCAGCCTCCTCAACAATAAAATTTGCTGAGGGCAAGGCACTGCGTGCACTCGACTGACCGAAGCCCAGGCGGTCGTAGGCTATCACTGGGCGCTGAAGCTGTTGCGACAGATGTAACGGAAAGCCACGCCACTGGCCCACACTGCCGAGCGAATCATGCAACAGCACCAGGGGCACAGCAGACCGGGGCTCTGCAGGCTGCCATTGGCGCACAAAAATACGCCCTCCTGGCACATCGACAAAACGGTCTTCAATCAAGTTATGGTTAACGGCCATACACAACGCGGCTCAACTCATGATTAGTCAATCTACAACTGGGCATTTTTCTGCTTAGGCTTCAGATCACCGGCATCGATCCGGGGACGATTCGCTTCAACCTGACTCAGAGGTTCGCAGACTTCCAGACTTTCCAGACAACGTTCGGTCAGGCGCTGATAAGCCCCTGTTCCTTCCTGTTTCCAGGCGATCTCCTCATCTGACAAACGGCGCAAGACTTTTGCCGGAGCCCCGACGATCAGCGATGCCTCGTCACAGCTGAAGTTTGCTTTGACAAAAGCGGTTGCCGCCACGATACAGCGGGCACTGATCACCGCACCATCCATCACCACAGCATTCATACCAATCAGTGCATCCTCTCCGACGATACAGCCATGCAACACAGCTCCATGACCGACATGGCCATTGGTTTCAATCACTGTATCTGTACCAGGAAAACCGTGCATGACGCAGGTATCCTGCAGGTTTGAACCTTGCTTGAGAATAATGCGGCCAAAATCGCCACGCAAACAGGCGTTAGGACCGACATAACAGCCCGGGCCTACCTGGACATCACCGATCAGTACAGCTGTTGGGTGAACATAGGCAGATGGGTCCACAACTGGAGTAACACCATCAATTCGATAACAGGGCATAAACAACCCTCCGAGGGGGTTAAATTAATATCGGCACTTAAATGCGCAGGCCACCATCCATTTCAATAATCCTGCCAGTGAAAAAATCATTTTCAATAATGTACTGCAGGGTATGCGCCATTTCACTGACCTCTCCCAAACGCCGCAAGGGGACGGCTGTCAGCATGCGCTCAATCGCTTCGGGTTTCATTTGCGCAGTCATATCCGTAGCAATCACACCCGGCGCTATTCCGCCTACACGAATACCGTAACGGGCCAGCTCTTTGGCCCAACTGACGACCAGGGTTGCGACACCGGACTTGGTGGCCGAATAGTTGGTTTGACCGGCATTGCCTGCCCGGGACACAGAAGAAACGTTAACAATCACCCCGCCTTCACCCTGTTCAGCCATAATAGCCGCGGCTTCACGGCCACATAAAAAACTGCCGGTGAGGTTCACATTGATTACATCACTCCATTGCTGCAGTGACATTTTATCAACCAGCTTGCCGTCTTTAAGTTTTATCAGCATACCATCACGCATCAGACCGGCATTATTCACCAGTCCATGTAGCCTGCCAAAATCTGATCGTATATGTGAAAAAGTACTTTCTACCTGAGACTCATCAGTAATATCACACACATAACCTTGAGACTTCACACCTAATCCAGCCAGCTGATCAGCGGTGTTTTTAAGTGCATCAGCATCCAGATCTATCAAAGCCACATGGGCACCCAAGGTGGCCAGATGGCTAGCCATACCCGCCCCTAGCCCTCTGGCACCGCCGGTAATCACAAACACTTTTTGTTTAATTTGCATAATTTATTTCCTCAGTACAGCGGAGCTGTCCGCTGCAGTAACTAGTTGTTGCTCACAGCCGCTTCAATAAATCCGGCCGCTATCAGCGCGTGTTCAACCTCGGGTAAAATACTGGCATCATCAATAGTTGAAGGCATGGCATAGTGTTCATTGGCCGCAATTTTACGCAATACAGCCCGCAGGATTTTACCTGAGCGGGTTTTGGGCAGCCGTGCGACTACGATAGCCCGGTGAAAACAGGCCAGGGCACCCACCTGCTCCCGAACCATATGCACCAACTGCGCTTCCAGTTCAATATCACTGATATCGGCATCGGCTTTCAGCACCACCAGAGCAACAGGCAACTGGCCTTTCAGCGGATCGTTAACACCGATTACAGCACACTCTGCTACCTGTGGGTGGGCAGAGACCACCTCTTCCATTTCACCGGTTGATAAGCGGTGACCCGCCACATTAATGACATCATCGGTACGTCCGGTGATGTAGATATAATCGTCATCATCTTTATAACCGCCATCACCGGTGTGATAGTAACCTGGAAAAGCTGTCAGATAGGCTTGTTTGAAGCGCTCAGCATTGTTCCAGATACTCCAGGCAAAGCCCGGTGGCAGCGGTAACTTGATACAAATATTTCCGGCTTCATTGGCGGGCATTTCATGACCTTCACCATCCAGCACGCGGATATCATAGCCAGGTATCGCCTTATTAGTGGAGCCTAAACGTGCGGGTGAGGGATCTGGCCAACCCATCATTGGAGCCGTCATCGGCCAGCCTGATTCGGTTTGCCACCAGTGATCCAGCACCGGCACCGATAACAGCTCACTTAGCCACTGGTAGGTGCTGCTATCCAGCTTTTCGCCAGCAACAAAAATCCAGCGCAGACTACTCAGGTCATACTGTTTAGCCAGGTCGCCCTGCGGGTCTTCCTTACGCACGGCGCGGTAGGCTGTCGGGGCGCAAAACATCGAATTAACCCGGTACTCACTAATCAAACGCCAGAAGGCTCCGGCATCCGGTGTACGTACAGGCTTGCCTTCATAAAATATTGAGCTACAACCACCCATCAACGGGCCATAAACAATAAATGAATGGCCAACCACCCAGCCAATATCAGAAGCTCCCCACCATACATCGCCAGCTTGCATGCCATACACATGCTGCAGTGCATATTTCAAAGCAACAGCATACCCTCCTGTATCACGCACTATACCCTTGGGCTGACCGGTAGTGCCGGAGGTATACAGGATGTAAAGCGGATCCGAGCCTTTAACCGGCACCGCCGCAGCCGGTTGCGCGCCTTCCTGAAACGCATACCAGTCCAGATCCCGTGACGAGTTCAGGTCAGCCTGCAATCTGGGGCGTTGACAAACAATGGTGTACGCAGGCTTATGCGCTGCCAGCTCAATCGCCTTATCAACCAAGGGTTTGTACGCCAGGGTTTTGTCAAACTCGATACCACAGGAAGCGGTTAAAATAAGCTTGGGTTCGGCATCATCAATACGGATGGCCAGCTCATTGGCGGCAAAACCGCCAAAAACCACGGAGTGAACCGCACCAATCCGTGCACAGGCCAACATCGCCACCGCCGCCTCAGGGATCATCGGCATATAGATAACCACCCTGTCACCCTGAGAGACACCCAGCCGCTGCATGGCTCCAGCAAACAGCTCAACCTGTTGTAACAAGGCGGTGTAGGTAATCGCTTCTTTGGTCTGAGTAACTGGCGAGTCGTAATACAGCGCGACCTGATCCCCACGGCCTTCAGCAATCTGAACATCCAAAGCCAGGTAACTGATATTCAGTTCACCATCGGCAAACCAGTTATACGTGCCATAATCTGTCTCGCCCAACAGCTGTTCAGGGGCTTTAAACCAGCTCAGCGCCCGGGCTTGCTCTGCCCAGTAAGACTCGGGATCACTCAAGCTTGCCAGATAGGCCTGCTCATAAGACATAGTCCACCTCTATTATTGTTATTTTTCTGGTACCTTCGGTTTAGGGGCACAGGCGTTTTACTGGTACAGCCGAATCAAACTGGAGAAATCCAACCCGCCATTACCCTGGCTCTTATGCAGATTAAACAGCGCTCGGGCAGCTGAACCCATGGGCGTAGCTGAGGCACTTTGTTGACTTAAATCCATCGCCAGCCCCAGATCCTTAAACATCAGATCCACCTGAAAACCACCCTGGTAATCACGTGACGCCGGCACATTGTCCATAACACCCGGAACCGGGTTATACACCTGCAACGCCCAGTTATTACCGGAGCTTTGTTTCATAATGTCTGACAGTACGGCTGGATCCAGGCCATTCTTGACCCCCATACTCAGGGCTTCACAGGTTCCCGCCATAAGGATAGCCAGCATCATGTTATTGCATGCCTTGGCAATCTGACCGGCGCCATGATCCCCGGCATGAAAAATATTTTTTCCCATCGCCTCTAGCACTGGTAAGGCGGTGGCATACTGCTCGGCTGAGCCACCCACAATAAAGGTCAGGGTGCCAGCCTGCGCACCACCGACCCCTCCTGATACCGGCGCATCGATAAAATCAATCTGCCGTTGCTGAGCGGCGGCGGCAATTTCACGCGCGGTATGTACATCGATGGTGGAGCAATCAATCACCAGCGCACCGTCTTCCAGATGTTCAAACAACGGCGCACCACCCTCAAGTAACAGGCTTTTAACATGTTTACCGGCGGGTAGCATGGTAATCACCATCGCCGCGCCCTTAACCGCATCCTGCGCTGATTGAGCTTGTTGACAGCCCGCGGCTGTCGCCGCTGATAGCGCCTCAGCTGACAGGTCAAATGCCTGTACCCTGTGACCGGCTTTTGCCAGGTTAGCGGCCATTGGGCCACCCATATTGCCTAAACCGATAAATCCTATTGTTGCCATAACATATAACCTCTTGTTGTTTTTATACGGCTGTTCACTAATGAGTCACTAACTACAGATTCTGCAAGGGATGCGCCCCTGACCAGGGGGATTCAAACAAGGCATCGATAAATGCAGGATCAACGGCTTCAACCGATGCATAGGTCCATTTGGGTTGATTGTCCTTATCCACCAGCAACGCACGCACGCCTTCCGGAAACTCACGATGACGACAGCACTGTACAGAGAGATTCAGTTCTTGCTGAAACACCTCTTTTAGCGACAGGTGTCGGCAATGCTGCAGTTGACGAGCGATCATATGAACCGAAACAGGGCTGCCCTGCTGCAGGGCTTTTTGTGCCCGCAACACCCATTTATCGTCTGTTTCGATAGCCAGTAGCGCAGCCTGAATTTCAGCCACAGAGTCCTGATCCATCAACTGACGTATTAAGCCTTGATGGGCTTTAATCGGTGCCGGCATATCGGCAAAAGTGGCAGCCGATTCGGCTTCCAGTTCACGCAGGATTGCATCGATAACCTGCGTCGCCGGTAGCTGCCAGCTGGATGCCTGCAGGCGCTGCATCAGGGTGTCACGCAGATCCTTGCGCACGGCCCGGTCTCCAAGCCCTAAAAACAGTGCATCAGCCGCATTGATGGGATTACCTGTGAGCCCTAAAAATAAACCGGTCTTACCGGGCATACGGTTCAGAAACCAGCTGCCACCCACATCCGGGTAGAGTCCGATGGTGATTTCCGGCATTGCCAGATAAGAGGTTTCGGTCACTACCCGGTGACTGCAGCCACTGAGCAATCCCATACCGCCACCCATAACGATGCCACTGCCCCAGCAAATCACCGGCTTGGGGTAAGTATGCAGGGCATAATCCAGTTGGTATTCACGGGTAAAAAAGTCTTCCGGAAAACGGCTGTTGGTTTCTTCAGTAATGGCACGGTAGAGCTTGACCACATCACCGCCAGCACAGAAGGCTTTTTCCCCGGCACTGTCGAGAAATACAGCGCTAATGCGCGGATCATCCCGCCACTTTTGCAGCTGCGGTAACATCAGATCGATCATATCCAGTGTCAGCGCATTGAGACTTTTTTCGGCATTCAGGCGAATTTCAGCAATACACTGATCACCCGCCGTAGGGTGTTCAAAAAACAGGACACAACTCATCTGCGGCTCCTTGTGTGCAGCATCTCAACGATTTTTCCACTGGGGTTTACGTTTTTCCAGAAAGGCATTGACCCCTTCGCGCTGGTCTTCGGTTTTGAACAGATCAACAAACCACTCGCGCTCAAGAATATAGCCCTGTGCAAAAGGCGCATGGCGATTATTTTGAATCAGTTTTTTACAGGCGGTGACAGACGATGGGCTTTGTTGCCCGACCTGTTCAGCCAAGGCCAGCGCCTGGTTGAAGGCCTGGCCTTGTGGGACAACCTCTTCAACCAGACCTATCGACAGGGCTTTGGCGGCATCCAGCTGTTCACCACAGAGAATCATGCGCTTTGCCCAACCCTCACCTACTAACAGGGTCAGGTTTTGCGTTCCACCCGCGCAGGGCAGCAAGCCTACCTTGGCTTCAGGCAAGGCCATTTTGGCCTGCTCTTCGGCAATACGCAGATCACAGGCCAGTGCCACCTCCAGGCCACCACCCATGGCATAGCCGTTAATGGCGGCAATGGAGACCCCTCTGAAGCGGCTTAGGGTTTCAAAAGCCCGACCAAACAACACAGCCATATCGTGAGCTACTTCGCGATTGCCATCAGCAAACAGTTTCAGATCGGCACCCGCTGAAAAAAACTTGTCACTGGCGCTGGTTAGCACCAGACTCCAGATAGATTCATCCTCATTTAAAGCTTCTACAGTGTCGATCAGTGACTGCAAACTCTCTGCCGTCCAGGTATTGGCTGGCAAATTATTCATCGTCAAAATAGCGATGTGGCCACGCTTTTCCAGTAACAATGCGTCAGTCATGCCTTTCTCCTAAAATTCACTATCAGTATCCGCCAATAAACGGCGGCCTATAATCACCCGCATGACCTCATTGGTCCCTTCCAGAATGCGGTGAACCCGGGTATCTCTAACAAAACGCTCCAGCGGGTACTCTTTGATATAGCCATAACCACCAAATAATTGCAGTGCTTCATCACAGACTCGAAAGCCCACATCGGTAGCAAAGCGCTTGGCCATGGCGCAATAAGTGGTGGCATCCACATCCTGACGGTCCAGTTTACTGGCGGCCAGCCGCACGAGTTGACGTGCAGCAACCAGCTCGGTGGCCATGTCGGCCAAACGGAACTGCAGCCCCTGAAAGTCGCCAATCTGCTTGCCGAACTGCTTACGTTCCAGCAGATAGTTTCGTGCCAGATTCAATGCCTGCTGCGCCGTACCCACCGAACAGGACGCAATATTAATGCGCCCACCATCCAGACCTTTCATCGCCAACACAAACCCCTCACCCTCATCACTAAGCAGATGAGTAGCAGGTACTTTCACGTCATCAAAGGTAATCATGCGGGTAGGCTGAGAGTTCCAGCCCATTTTGTCTTCACAACGGCCATAGTTGATGCCTTCACTGTGCGCATCCACCACGAAGGCGGAAATACCCCTGGCACCTGGACCGCCGGTACGCGCCATCACCACCAGCACATCGGTACTGCCAGCACCCGAGATAAATACCTTACTGCCATTCAACACATAGTGGTCGCCATCACGTTGAGCGGTGGTTTTTAAGGACGCCGCATCAGAACCCGCATTGGGTTCGGTGAGGCAGTAGGAGCCCAGTTTCTCTGCACTGACGAGTGCCGAGGCATAGGCATCCAGCACCTCCGGCTTGCCAAAACTGGTTACCATCCAGGTGACCATGTTATGAATGGTCAGATAGGCTGTCGTTGAGGTACAGCCCATCGACAGGCGTTCAAAGATAATGCTGGCATCCAGACGGCTTAAGCCAAGCCCTCCTACGGCTTCGGGTGCGTAGATAGATGCAAAGCCCATTTCACCCGCTTTGCGTATCACATCCAGCGGAAAAAATGAGGTTTGATCCCACTCGGCCGCATGCGGCTCAAGCTCATTACGTGCGAAAACCGTCGCCATATCGGCAAAGGCAATCTGATCTTCATTCAGTTCAAAATCCATTCCTACCTCCACAGGCACCCTGTGCCAATTGCGCAATCCAGGTTTTATTTCAGCTGAATGGTCATATTCGGACCGGTTGCCAGATCATCTTCAAACCAACGTGCGGTCACGGTTTTGGTCTCGGTATAGAAACGTACCGCTTGCTTGCCATAGGCATGCTGATCGCCGTAGAAAGACTTGCGCCATCCGGTGAAGGAGAAAAATGGCAGTGGCACAGGCACCGGTACATTGATGCCGACCTGACCCACCTGAATTTCATGCTGATACTTGCGTGCAGCCGCCCCGGATGCGGTGAAGATCGACGTGCCATTGCCGTAGGGATTGGCATTGATCAGCGCGATAGCGTCTTCGATATTGTCGACTTCCATGGCTACCAGCACCGGGCCAAAAATCTCATCCCGATAGATAGACATATCAGTGGTTACGCCACTGAAAAAGGTAGGCCCGACCCAGTTACCATCCGGGAAACCTTCAACAGTGCAATCGCTACCATCAAGCAGGCACTCTGCACCGGCATCTTTGCCTTCCTGAATGTATTGCAGCACCCGTTGTTTAGCCTGAGGGTTGATCAACGGCCCATAACCGGCCCCGGCATCATTCCAGGCACCCGGGCGAACCTTCGCCAGCGCATCACGCAATTCAGGTATCCACTGGCGTGCTTCACCGACGAAGACCGCAACCGAGATCGCCATACAGCGCTGACCCGCGGCACCTACCGAAGCACCTACCAGATTATTAATGACGTGGGATTTTTGCGCATCCGGCATAATCACCATATGGTTTTTGGCACCAGCAAAGGCTTGTACGCGTTTCATATGATCTGTGCCGGTTTTGTAAATATGCTCACCGACCGCAACCGATCCTACAAATGAAATAGCCGGGGTATCGGGATGGACTAACAACTGGTTTACAACATCTTTAGTACCGTGAACAACCTGCAACAAGCCTGCAGGTGCACCGGCTTCCTGAAACAGTTCGGCCAAACGCATCGGTGTCAGCGGATCCTGCTCTGAGGGTTTCAGCACAAAGGTATTACCACAGGCAATGGCCATCGGGAACATCCACAAGGGAATCATGGCGGGGAAGTTAAACGGCGTGATTCCCACACAAACGCCTAAAGGTTGGGTGTAGCTGTAGCAATCCACTTTACGGGCTACATTCTCAACCGTTTCACCCATACTTAAGGAAGCGACATTACAGGCATGCTCGACCACTTCAATACCGCGCCAGACATCACCCTTGGCATCCTCAAAGGTTTTCCCGGTTTCACTACTTAAGATAGTGGCCAGTTCATCATGATGCTCTTTTAACAAGGCTTGATAGCGCAGCATTAACCTGGCGCGTTCTGATACAGGGACTTCTTTCCAGATCTGAAATGCAGCTTTGGCGGCTGAAACAGCATCATCCACCTCTTGCGCAGTCGCACAAGGCACCTGTGCGATGACGTTTTGCGTGGCAGGATCGGTAACTGCAATCCACTCAGAGGTTCGGCTCTGAACCATTTCACCATTAATCAGCAGGGGTACTTGTTGTGTCATAGTTTTTCTCTCTGGCTTTATTGTTATTGTCTTAAATGACATTACCTGAAGAATTATTTTTTTACCTTTACGTTAACGTCAATATCTAATCAGGTTTTTTTCAATACCTATATGTTTTATCATGCAAACCAGCCCGGAATGATTGAATAAGTTGCTAATATGATGGACTATATTGCTGTTAGCGAGATAGAAATTACCTTAACGTAAACCAATCTGGATCTATAACACATGAGCCAACCATCAACCTGGCCAATCCCACCAGGAAGCATACGTTTCGTGCTACCAAGGCGCATAGTAAGTGAACTTTCTCAACACCCACTCAGTAAAGACCTCTACCCTTTGGCAATGGGTTTTTACAAACAGGCTTGTGGTCATGGTATGTCGCGGACACGTCATGATGATTTTTTATTCATATATTGCGTTAAAGGTCAGGGTATATTACGTATAGGTAAATCTGAGCATGAAATTCAACCCGGCGACCTGATTGTACTCCCCAAAGACCAGATTCACAGTTATCAAGCCAAAGACAGCAATCCCTGGAGTATCTACTGGGTTCATTGCGATGGCACACTGGCTCCAGAATTCATTCACCACCTGATCGACCCCTCTCAATCCCCGGTAATAAAGCTTGGCCTGCACTCACGCTTGGCCGCTGATTTTGAGTCACTGCTGGACCTGAGAAAAACCACCCAGTTATTTCAATCTTACCTGCATGTTTGCAGCTTATTGCGGCAAATACTCACCCACATATCCTTACTGCAAACGCAAGCACGACACCATTTTGATCAAAGCTTAAATATGGAAACCATCCAAACCCTGATGTTGACGCGCGTACATGAAACACTGGATATCGATACCCTGGCCGCGGCGGCCAACCTATCCAAATTTCACTTTATTAAACGCTACAAACACCTGACGGGTAGCACCCCCATTAATGACTTTATCCGCATGAAGATTGAACGCGCATGTCACCTGCTGGATATTACTGACCAGCGCATCAGCGAAGTAGCCTGGGCATTAGGCTATGAAGATGCCTACTACTTCTCCAGAGCCTTTAGCAAGGTGATGGGGATTTCGCCCAGCCAATACCGCGGCATACGGCTTGGCAAGGCGACCTATAAGGAATAAGGCTCGCCGATCAAACCAATTCAACCGCCACAGCTGTAGCCTCCCCCCCACCAATACACAGAGATGCAATGCCGCGTTTCAAGCCACGCTGCTTCAGCGCATACAAAAGTGTCACCAGAATACGCGAACCACTGGAGCCAATCGGGTGACCCAAAGCACAGGCACCGCCTTTGACATTGACCTTAGCGGGATCTAATCCCAGCGCCTGCTCGGCTAGCAGCGTCACAACGGCAAACGCCTCATTGATTTCAAATAGATCAACGCTTTCCTTAGTCCAACCGGCTTTCTCCAGTACCTTTTCAATAGCCCCTATGGGAGCCAGAGTGAATTCGGCCGGAAGTTGTGCATGGGTTGCATGGGCAACGATTTTTGCCAGAGGCTGAACACCCTGCGCCAAAGCATCAGATGCTTTCATTAATACCAACGCCGAAGCGCCATCCGAAATAGAACTGGAGTTGGCGGCAGTCACTGTACCGTCTTTGGCAAAAGCTGGTCGCAAGCTACGAATTTTATCCAGCCGAGCCTTACCCGGCTGCTCATCTATATCAACCACCGACTCACCTGTCCGGCCCGTAACCGTTACTGGTGCAATTTCATCTACAAAGGTTCCTGATTCAATGGCTGCCAGGGATTTTTCCAGTGACGCTATGGCGAAATCATCCATCGCTTCCCGAGTGATGGCACTCGCATCGGCAGATCGCTGTGCAAAACTCCCCATCAGCCCGCCTTCGTAGGCATCCTCCAGACCATCGAGAAACATATGATCCAGCACGCTAGCATGACCCATGCGCAAGCCTTCACGTACTTTCGGCAACAAGTAGGGAGACTGGCTCATATTTTCCATACCGCCGGCAATCATCACCCTGGCACTACCAGCAATGATCTGGTCATGCGCCAGCATCACCGCTTTCATGCCGGAACCACACATCTTATTGATTGTTGTACAGCCGGTAGAGATAGGTAAACCTGCTTTTAATGCCGCTTGACGGGCCGGCGCCTGTCCCAAACCCGCCGGTAAAACACAACCCATCACTACCTCATCCACCTGCTCCGCCCTCAAGCCTGAGCGCTGTAGTGCAGCCTTTATGGCAACGCCACCCAAATCAGGGGCCCGCACACCAGCAAGATCACCCTGTAAACCACCCATTGGCGTTCTGGCCGCGGCCAGGATTACTATAGAGTCACTCATATCAGCCCCGTTACCTCTAGCTATTCAATTAATTGTAAACACACAACTTACCTGAAATTCTTTTTAAAGAACTTCTGAAATTCACCGACGATACCGGCCCTAAACATCAGTACGCAAAATATAAAAATAACGCCCAATATCACATCCACCCAATCACCCAAGGCACTCTGAGATAACTGATGTTCTAAACTGATCACAAAGGTAGCCCCTACCACCGGCCCCAACAGTGTTCCCACCCCTCCCAGCAGCGTCATCAGAATCACTTCACCGGACATGTGCCAATGTGCGTCATTCAGAGAAGCCAGCTGAAATACAATAGTTTTGACCGATCCAGCAAGACCAGCGATACCTGCCGATACAACAAATGCGACTAATTTGTATTGGTCTACGTTATAACCCAAGGAAGTGGCTCGCGGTTCATTTTCTTTGATCGCTTTTAGCACATGACCATAAGGCGAGTGCACCATACGATGAACCAGCGCAAAACCAAAAATGAAAACCGCCAGAACAAAATAGTAAATAGCGAAGTTATTCTGCAGATCAATAAAGCCAAACAGCATCCCTCGCGGTATACCATGCAAACCATCTTCTCCTCCAGTAAAGGAGGACTGCACAAAGAAGAAAAACACTAACTGAGCCAAAGCCAGCGTAATCATTGCAAAGTAAATACCCTGACGACGAATAGCCAACAACCCAAAGGCGAGACCTAATAAAGTCGATGCCGAGGTTGCTATCAAAATAGCCAGTTCAGGACTAAATCCAGAATAAGTGCTGAGCAAATACCCGGTTGTATAACCACCGGTGGCCAAAAAGGCCGCATGCCCGAAAGACAACAGCCCCACGTAACCCAGCAGCAGATTGAAGGCTACCGCAAATAATGCGAAGCACAGAATTTTCATTAAAAAAACAGGGTAAATAATTAAAGGAGCAATCAGTGCCAGTGCCACCAGGGCCGCATAGATCATCAGATTACGACGCTCTGCACGCTGCTTGGTCGCAATAAACAGCTTACGCGAACTGCTTTCAGAAACTCTAGTTGACATGATTACGCCTCCTTACCGAACAAACCTGCCGGACGCACCAACAAGACTAAAACCATGACAAGGAAAATAACGGTACTGGATGCTTCGGGATAAAACACTTTGGTTAAACCTTCAATGATCCCCATCGCCAGCCCCGTGATCACAGCGCCAATAATCGACCCCATACCGCCAATAACCACAACGGCGAAGACGATAATCAGAATATTGCCGCCCATCACCGGAGTTACAGAGTAGATAGGTGCAGCCAACACACCGGCAAATGCAGCAAGCATGACCCCAAACCCGTAAGTCAGACTGACCAGTAACGGCACGTTAATACCAAAGGCCTGCATTAGCTGAGAGTTCTCGGTACCGGCACGCAAATAAGAGCCGAGCTTGGTCTTTTCTATCATGAACCAGGTACCGAAACAGACAACCAAAGCCGCCAGTATGACCCAGGCCCGGTAGTAAGGCAGGAACATAAATCCAAGGTTAACCCCGCCCTTAAATACATCCGGTATGGAATAACGCAGACCAGACACACCGTAAATATTGGTAAAGACACCCTGAATCACCAGCGCCAAACCAAAGGTTAACAGCAAGCTGTATATGTGGTCTTCATTGGCTATTTTTCGAAGTAGAAAATACTCGATAAAGATACCGAAAATACCCACCAATAAAGGTGCCAGAATCAAAGCTACCCAATAATTTATACCGAGACTATTAAACAAAACCACCGTGCATAATGCACCCAGCATATAAAATGCGCCGTGTGCGAAGTTAATAATCTTCAACAGGCCAAAGATTACTGCAAGCCCTAGACTTAACAAGGCGTAAAAAGCACCGTTAATAAGACCAAGCAATAGCTGACCGGAGAGTACAGCTATCGGCACTCCGAAAATCATGCTCATAAGAAAATCCCACTTAAAAATATCTCACTGGCTCCAGTGCCAGGCAAGGTTCACGCTCCCGACGGGAGCGTGATTTATACAACTTAGTTACTCACTAATTTGCACTGACTTTCAGAAAGTGGACGATAAGCCTCTTCGGCTGGAATCGTGCGAACAATATTGTAGAGATCCCATTCGTTAGTTGATTCAGCCGGCGTTTTCACCTGAGCCAAATACATATCATGGACCATGCGGCCGTCTTCACGAATAACACCGCCCTTGGCAAACATATCGTTAATCGGTGTATCCATCATTTGCTGACGAACCGTCTGTGTGTCATCTGTGCCAGTTTCTTTAACCGCATTCAGATAGTGCATGGTGCTGGAATAAATACCGGCATGCACCATGGTTGGACGAACACCGGTCTTCTCGATAAAACGATCAGACCAGGCTCTGGCATCCTCATCCATATCCCAGTACCAACC
The DNA here is from genome assembly GCF_048264025.1 of Nitrincola sp. Classification (NCBI taxonomy): domain Bacteria; kingdom Pseudomonadati; phylum Pseudomonadota; class Gammaproteobacteria; order Oceanospirillales; family Oceanospirillaceae; genus Nitrincola; species Nitrincola sp. The sequence continues at coordinate 26,199 of NZ_JBLXDN010000024.1, read as the reverse complement.
TGTGGTTAACTGGATACCTTGAGCGGCATCAACACCCAACGCATGCACATCAGTCAGGAAGAGTAGCAATGCGGCCAGGGTCTGACCAGATTGAGTCAGACCGAACTCACCCGCCGTAGTAATGGCATTGGTGGTATCAGAGCCAGCATTGGCTAAAGCGACAACCTTGGCCCCTGAACTTTGGGCCTGCAGGATAAATGACGAAAAATCACCTGTTGGGAAAGGATGACGCACTTTCTGCATTACCGTACCGCCATTTTCAGTCACCACTTTTTCAACATCACCTTCAAGCGCATGACCAAACGCATAATCAGCCGTCAGAATAAACCAGCTGTCCCCGCCTTCCTGAACAACAGCCTGAGCCGTACCATTAGCCAACGGATAGGTATCATAAACATAATGAATGTGGTTAGGCGTACAATGCTCGTTTGTGATACTTGAAGCCGCTGAGCCCGACACTATGCCCAATTTATCGCTCTGCTCAAGAATTCGAGTGGCCGCAATAGTTACAGATGAGGCCACCAAACCGGCAACCATATCCACACCATCAGCCTCCACCCACTGACGTACTGTGCTTGACGCTACATCAGGACTGTTTCGATCATCCGCACTGACAACCTTAATTGCGGCACCGTTGACCTGACCACCAAAATCCTCAACAGCCATCTCCAAGGCAATCAGTCCGTTAGGTCCGGCCAAATCACGGTAGGTTCCGGACATATCAGCGAGATAGCCTATGCGCACCTCATTATCTGAAATAGCGGCTTGGGCAGAACCCGCCAGCATCGCCGAGGCGATTGCAGTCGTCAGGATTTTTTTCATAAGTTTCATAGTGTGTCTCCATTGCCTTATTGGCTTTTTATTTTTGTTTGAACGTTAGAACACGCGTGTTGCAATGCATCCGTCAGAGCAGAGAACAACTCCAACAAATTTCTCATCCTGGTCATCTCATACACCAAGATAGGTATTCAGTAATTCCTGTTTTGAGTTCAGTTCTGAGGCCTGAATTTCTTCAACAATCTGGCCGTGCTCCATCAGGTAATGTCGATCAGCCAGCGGAGCCGCAAAGCGGAAGTTTTGCTCAACCAGGATGATGGTAAGCCCCTTTTCCTTCAGTTTTATCAGCACCTCTGCCAGCTTTTGCACAATTACAGGGGCCAGGCCTTCTGTGATTTCGTCCAGCAATAACAGGTTTGCACCGGTTCGCAGAATCCGTGCCATGGCCAGCATCTGCTGTTCACCACCTGACAAGCGAGTACCCTGACTGAAGCGCCGCTCGTAAAGATTAGGGAACATTTCATAGATATCTTCCAGGCTCACGCCATCACTGCGAACCGTGGGAGGTAACAGTAGATTTTCTTCAACATTCAGACTGGCAAAAATACCGCGCTCTTCCGGGCAGTAGCCCACCCCTAAACGGGCGATATGATGTGCCTGGATATCAATGGTTTCACGCCCGTTAATCATGATTGAGCCAGTACGACGTCCCACCATATTCATGATGGACTTAAGCGTGGTACTTCGACCTGCCCCATTGCGTCCTAATAGCGTTACCAACTCCCCTCTGCGCACCAATAAATCTATGCCATGCAGAATATGAGACTCACCATAAAAGGCATGTAGATCAGTCACTTTTAATTGTTCGTAGTTGGGCTTTATTGAATCAGACATTAGTGAGCCCCCTCTATGGCGGCAGACTCGCTACCCATATAGGCTTCTTTTACATCCGGGTTTTCCGATACAGCTTTATAATCACCCTCTGTAAGCACGGCCCCACGGGTTAGCACCGTTATCTGGTCACATAATTTACTGACTACACTCAAGTTATGCTCAACCATTAACACAGTGCGTCCCACAGCCGCCTTGCGAATCAGTTCGACAACACGATCAACATCTTCATGCCCCATACCCTGAGTAGGCTCATCCAGCAATACCAGCTCAGGCTCCATCGCCAGGGTAGTGGCTAATTCCAACGCACGCTTGCGCCCGTAAGAGAGCTCAACGGTGACGGTATCAGCAAAGGTCTCCAGACCGACTGATTCCAGCAGTGCATAGGCTTTTTCATTTAACTTATTGAGCGTTTTTTCACTTTTCCAGAAATGGAAACTGCTACCTTCGAAACGCTGTAAGGCTACTCTGACATTTTCCAATGCAGTCATATGCGGGAACACGGCTGAAATCTGAAAAGAACGGATAATACCCATACGCGCAATCGCAGCGGATTTCATTGAGGTAATATCCTGATCATTAAACAGAATTTGTCCACGCGTTGGGATCAGGAACTTGGTCAGCAGATTAAAAACCGTGGTTTTTCCAGCACCATTCGGGCCAATCAATGCATGAATATTTCCACGACTGACTTTCAGGTTGACCTCGTCAACAGCTGTAAACCCCTTGAATTCTTTGACAAGATTTCGGGTTTCTAAAACGAATTCAGAACTCATATGATAGTGCAGCCTCTTTTTATTGTTGTAGACTCGCAGCCCGCTTACATTTACGTAAGCGTAAACCTAACTTAGCAATTATACCTAAGGGTTTACAAGTAATACTTTGGTATAACCCAGCAAACCCTTATCACCTCAGGTACATCAGCGTTTAATTTACAGGCACTTGTGGCGACCCAGCCGCCAACTGACGAAGAACAAAGCGTTGAATTTTGCCACTAGGTGTTTTAGGTAACTCATCAACAAACTCTATTTCACGCGGAAATGCATGCGCCGATAACCGCCTGCGCACCAGCGCCTGCAGCTCATCTTTTAATGAATCAAGTGGATCGAATCCAGACTTAACCACGACAAAAGCTTTAATGATTGAACCGCGCTCATCATCAGGCTTACCCACAACGCCTGACTCAGCTACGGAGGGGTGTTCAAGCAGAGTACTCTCTATATCAGCCGGCCCTACCCGATAGCCAGCCGTAGTAATAATGTCATCATCACGACCCGTAAAGGAGTACCCCCCGTCACCATGACAAAAAACCATATCGCCCGTCAGATAATACCGCCCTTCAAAGGGGTGTTTTTCTGCCCAGGTATAGCCATCAAAGAAAAACAGCGGTGACTGCTGCAAATCCACAGCTAACTGACCCGTCTCACCCTCTGCAACCTCATTAAAGCCATCATCCAGTGCAACAACACGGTGCCCGGGCATGGAGTACCCCATCGAACCTATGCGCTCAGGATGCTCCAGAGTGTGAAAATTACAACAGGTCATGCCCGTTTCAGTCTGACCATAATGATCCATGACCGGACAACCCAGCCGCCTGGCCACCCAGTTAATCACTTCCGGGTTCAACGGCTCACCGGCACTACTGGCAACCCGCAACCCCAACGACTCACCTTCTGGCAACACGCCATCATGCGCCATCAGTAAACGATAAGCCGTCGGCGCCGCAGCCAGATTGGTAATACCAAACTGACGAATCATCTGATAGGTGGTTTCAGGAGTAAAACCCTGTTGATTAAAGTGCGTGGCATGACCCAGCAACAAAGGACCGATCACGGCATAATAGAGACCGTAGGCCCACCCAGGATCAGCCACATTCCAGTATTTATCTTCAGGCTGCAAATCGATGGCATACTTCATATAGACATAAAAGGACAGCAACGCCCTGGCAGGAACAGCTACGCCTTTCGATTTTCCCACCGTGCCTGAAGTAAACATCTGCAAAAAAGGATCATCACCGCTAATCATGACCGCCTCAAAGTCGCTAGATTCCAGCGCCAAGACCTTGTCAAAATCAGCGACATCCTGCCCTTCAGACGGCTGAACACAAAGCACATCCGGGCAATCACCCACCTCAAGCAACTTAGGGAAGTTAACCGAGTCAGTTACAACCAGACGCGTAGCAGCCTGATTCACCCGGTACTCAATAGCCCCTGAACCAAAAGCCGTGAACAGCGGTTGATACACAGCTCCAGCTTTAAGTGTACCCAGCACAACTACCAGCAACTCAGGACAGCGCGGCAACAAACCCGCCACACGATCCCCCTTACCAACACCCAAAGACTTAAGGTAGTTAGCGAAACGTGAGGCTTGCTGACTCAACTGCAAAAAGGTCATTTGCGATGCGCGCCCATCCAGATCACGATGATAGAGCGCAACCTTGCCCGACTGAGCGGCCCAACGATCACACACTTCATCGCAAACATTTAGTCCTGAGCGCAAATCTCCTTGTAACACAGTTTTCTGCAGCAAATCGGGACTAAAACCGGCATAAAAAGATGAATATTCCATTCGACTCATTTCGTTTTGCCTCTATTGTTATATTTTTTCTAACGCAATTGATAACACAGGCTTACCTTTACGTAAAGGTATAATTGTGAAAATTATGAACAACCAGACTACTCATGGCTGCAACCGACTGTTAAGGTTAACTCAAGTAAGCAAAGCAGAAAAAATACAGCAAAGATAAAAATGCACTTTACGTTAACGTTAACTTTGAGTAGTCTTTATCGATACCAAGAGGAACACTGTCATGAGCCAACAAAAAAGAACCTACTCTATAAGCGAACTGGCCAGCGAGTTTGATGTGACCACGCGCAGCATTCGCTTTTACGAAGACCAAGGGTTACTGAAACCGGAACGAAAAGGTCAGACACGCATTTACAGCTCTAAAGACAGAGTCAGGCTTAAGCTTATCCTGCGTGGAAAACGGCTGGGGTTTTCGCTGGCTGAATCCCGAGAGCTCTTTGATCTTTGGGATGAGACTGAGAGTGGCAGTGAAAGACAGCTGCTAAAAATGCTGGAAACACTTGCACAAAAGCAAGCTCAGCTTGAACAGCAGTTGAAAGATATTCAAATGGCAAAAATTGAGCTGGATAGCGCGCAAACTCGCTGCCAAGCAGCACTAAAGGAGTTACGCCAGAACATCAGTGCTGACGAACATGACAGCCCTAAACCTGGTCAGGATTCCAGTCCTAACACATCGCTTCACTAATAATAACAAACAGGTAATCACTATGATCTCTCAATATTCTGAATTAAATTTTGGTCTTGGCGAAACCCTCGATATGCTGCGCCAACAGATCAATAATTTTGCCGCTGCTGAAATTGCACCTCGGGCCGCCGATATCGATCAGGCCAATCTGTTTCCTGAAGATCTTTGGAAAAAATTTGGCGACATGGGCCTGCTCGGTATCACCGTCGGTGAAGAATACGGTGGTTCCGGCATGGGCTATCTGGCACATGTGATTGCTATGGAAGAGATCAGTCGCGCTTCAGCCTCCGTAGCCCTTTCCTACGGCGCGCACTCAAACCTGTGTGTCAATCAGATTCATCGTAACGGTACGCAGGCACAAAAAGAAAAGTACTTACCCAAACTCGTATCCGGTGAACATATTGGCGCACTGGCTATGTCTGAACCCAATGCGGGCTCCGATGTGGTGTCTATGAAGCTGACCGCACGTGATGCGGGTGATCACTATGTGCTCAACGGAAACAAGATGTGGATCACCAACGGTCCGGATGCACATGTCTTTGTGATCTACGCTAAAACCGATCTACAAGCCGGTGCAAAAGGCATTTCAGCCTTTATTGTTGAACGTGGCTCTGAAGGCTTCACTCAGGCACAAAAACTCGACAAGCTTGGCATGCGTGGCTCCAATACCTGTGAACTGGTTTTCCAGGACTGTAAGGTCGCCAAAGAAAACCTGCTCGGTCAGCTCAACGGCGGTGTCAAAGTACTCATGTCGGGTCTGGATTATGAACGCCTGGTACTGGCTGGCGGCCCCTTGGGCATTATGCAAGCGGCCATGGACATCGTGGTGCCCTATATCAGAGATCGCAAGCAGTTTGGCAAGGCCATCGGTGAATTTGAATTGGTACAGGGCAAACTTGCCGACATGTACACCCGCATGAATGCTGCCAAATCCTATGTTTACATGGTTGCACTGTCTGCCGATCGCGGTGAAACCACCCGCAAAGATGCCGCTGGCGTCATTCTCTACTCCGCTGAAATGGCCACACAAATCGCACTCGACGCCATACAGCTACTCGGCGGTAATGGCTATATAAACGAATACCCTACCGGTCGTCTGCTGCGTGATGCCAAACTCTATGAGATAGGTGCGGGCACCTCCGAAATTCGTCGCATGTTGATAGGTCGCGAATTGTTTCTTAACAACTAATGGCTTTTCACTGGGAGCTTAACCATGCCGATTCTGCAAACAAAAATAAATGCCCGTTCCGATGAGTTCAGGGCCAAAGCAGATGCCATGTCAGCTGCTGTCACCGATCTCAAAGATAAAATTGCCAAGATTCAGCAAGGGGGTGGTGCAGATTATCAGGCCAGGCACCTGGCACGTGGAAAACTCTTACCCCGCGAACGCATCAACCGCTTAATTGACGATGGCTCACCCTTTCTGGAGTTATCCCAACTTGCCGCCTATAAAGTTTACGATGAAGAGGTACCCGCCGCGGGATTAATTGCCGGCGTCGGACGTGTTTCGGGTATCGAGTGCATGATTATTGCCAATGATGCGACGGTTAAGGGTGGCACCTACTATCCTCTGACGGTAAAAAAACATCTGCGCGCTCAGGAAATTGCCGAACAAAACCACCTACCCTGCATTTACCTGGTTGATTCCGGTGGTGCCAACTTGCCACGCCAGGATGAAGTGTTTCCAGACCGGGACCACTTTGGCCGGATTTTCTATAATCAGGCACGCATGTCAGCCAAAGGCATTCCACAGGTCGCTGTCGTGATGGGGCTTTGTACGGCTGGGGGTGCCTATGTTCCCGCCATGGCAGATGAGTCCATCATCGTGCATGATCAGGGTACGATTTTTCTGGCCGGACCACCGCTGGTCAAAGCGGCAACCGGTGAAGTGGTTAGTGCCGAAGATCTGGGGGGGGCGGATGTTCACTGTAAAATTTCCGGTGTTGCCGACCACTATGCTGAAAATGATCAACATGCGCTGCAAATAGCTCGGCGCTGCATTGCCAATCTGAACCGTAAAAAACAACTCGATATAGCCGTATGTCAGCCAAAGCCACCTGTTTACGATGCCGATGAGCTCTACGGCATTGTCGGCACCGACCTGCGCAAACCCTTCGATGTGCGTGAAGTGATCGCCCGTCTGGTCGATGGCTCAGAGTTTGATGAATTCAAACAGCTTTACGGCGCCACACTGGTCACTGGGTTTGCACATATTCATGGCTACCCGGTCGGCATTATTGCCAATAACGGTATTCTGTTTACCGAATCAGCCCAGAAAGGTGCTCACTTTATTGAGCTGTGCTGTCAGCGCAACATACCGCTGCTGTTTTTACAAAATATCACCGGCTTTATGGTCGGGCGCAAATATGAAGCGGAAGGTATTGCCAAGCACGGCGCGAAAATGGTGATGGCCGTTGCCTGTGCCAATGTGCCTAAACTGACCGTGTTGATTGGTGGTAGCTTTGGGGCCGGTAACTACGGCATGTGTGGACGTGCTTACAACCCGGATTTTCTGTGGATGTGGCCCAATGCACGCATCTCGGTTATGGGGGGTGAACAGGCTGCCGGCGTAATGGCGACAGTACGTCGTGAGAGTCTGGAGCGCAATGGTAAATCCTGGTCCAGCGACGAGGAAGCCCAGTTTAAACAACCCATCGTGGATACCTATGAGCATCAGGGCCACCCTTACTATGCCAGTGGTCGCCTCTGGGATGATGGCGTCATAGATCCTGCGCAGACCCGCGAAGTTATTGCACTGAGCCTGTCAGCAACGCTGAATCGTCCTAAAGAAGAAACACGCTTTGGCGTGTTCCGGATGTAGCGGAGGCTAATGATGTCTACAACTAACGCTACAACCAATTCCACAACGACAGAAATCATCAGCCTTCGCTATCTGGGTGAAGGGGTTGCCGAACTGGTACTGAACCGTCCGGAGAAGCACAACGCTTTTGATGACTCCATGATTGCCGCCTTGATCGAGAAGCTCGATGAAGCTGAGCAAAATACCAGCCTGCATATTCTGCTGCTGAGATCCGAAGGTAAGCATTTTTCAGCCGGTGCTGATCTGGGCTGGATGAAACGCATGGCTAGCAATAGTCACGCCGAAAACCTCACCGACGCGGGTGAGCTGGCCCGACTGATGGACAAGCTCAACCACTTTAGCAAGCCGGTGATCGGTCTGATTCAGGGAGCAGCCTATGGTGGTGCGGTGGGTCTGGCGGCTTGTTGTGACCTGGTTATCGCCAGTCGCGATGCACGCTTTTGCCTGAGTGAGGTCAAAATTGGCCTTATCCCGGCCGTGATCAGTCCCTATGTGATCCGGGCTATCGGGGAGCGCCAGGCAAGGCGTTACTTTATCAGTGCCGAAGTCTTTGATGCCGACAGCGCACAGAGCTTTGGCCTGGTTCACCAGATCGTAGAAAGTGCCGCCGATTTATCTGAAGCGGCGCAAAGCTATATAGCGCAACTTAAGCAGAACAGCCCTCAGGCCATGCAAGCGGCTAAATCGCTGATTTTTGCCGTCAGTCACCTGCCCATTTCCAAACAGGTCATTGATGTAACCACCCAGCGGATTGCCGATATACGTGTCAGTGATGAAGGGCAGGAAGGACTCAGTGCTTTCCTGAACAAACGCCGTCCAAACTGGCCGTCGAAACTGGAACCGGGAGAAGAATAATAATGTTCAGTAAAATTCTCATAGCCAATCGTGGCGAGATCGCTTGCCGGGTCATCCAGACGGCTCATCGCCTGGGTATTCGTTGTGTTGCTGTTTACTCTGAAGCTGACTGCGATGCCCGCCATGTGGCACTGGCAGATGAAGCCTTTCTGCTCGGGCCAGCCCCCAGTAATGAAAGCTACTTACGTGCCGACAAAATCATCCAGATAGCCTTGCAAAGTGGTGCACAGGCTATCCATCCAGGTTATGGCTTTCTCTCTGAAAATACCGACTTCGCCGAAGCCTGCAGCCAAAACGGCCTGGTATTCATTGGCCCACCCGCTTCAGCAATTGCGGCCATGGGTTCAAAATCCGCGGCCAAAGCGATTATGGAAAAAGCGGGGGTTCCTTTGGTACCCGGCTACCATGGTGCCGCTCAGGATGTGGAAACCTTGCGTGCTGAAGCGCTTAAGTGCGGCTTCCCGCTACTGCTTAAAGCGGTAGCAGGCGGTGGTGGCAAGGGCATGCGTGTGGTGAATCAGATCGAAGAGTTTGATGAAGCTCTGTCGGCTGCCCGACGTGAAGCCAAGAATGCCTTTGGTAATCCCGATATGCTGCTGGAGCGCTATTTAACCCAGCCACGCCATGTTGAGATTCAGGTATTTTGTGACAGCCAGGGTCAAGGTGTCTATCTGGCCGAACGTGACTGCTCGGTGCAACGTCGCCATCAAAAAGTGCTTGAAGAAGCACCCGCACCAGGGCTTTCCTGTGAAACCCGTAAAGCCATGGGTGACGCGGCCGTCAAGGCAGCTCAGGCCATTAATTATGTCGGCGCCGGTACCGTTGAGTTCTTATACGATGTCGATGGTTCATTTTTCTTTATGGAAATGAATACCCGGCTGCAGGTAGAACATCCGGTGACGGAAATGGTCACCGGACAAGACCTGGTGGAATGGCAGCTGCGGGTTGCAGAAGGGGCTCCCCTGCCCTTGAAACAAGATGAAATACGGATTCGGGGGCATGCCCTGGAGGCCCGCATTTATGCCGAAGACCCGGATAATGACTTTTTACCCGCCACAGGTCGACTGGATTATTTACGCACGCCCGATGAAAGTGCCCATGTACGGGTTGATACCGGTGTTGTCGAGGGTGATGAAGTCAGTATTCATTACGATCCAATGATCGCCAAGCTGATCGTTTGGGATGAGAACCGTGATCAGGCCATTAACCGGATGGTACAGGCACTGGAGCAATACCGAATAAACGGGGTTAAAACCAACATCCGCTTCCTGCATGCACTGGCTGATGCACAACCCTTTCGTGAAGCTGATCTGGATACCGGCTTTATCGAAAAGCACCGTGCCCTGTTGTTTCCGCCACCCAAATTGGATCTTCACAGAGCGTTGGTTCTGGCAGCTGGCTACTTGCTGGAACAAACCCGCAGCAACAACCCCAACAATGAAGATCGCTGGTCGCCCTTTGCGCACCAGAATAGCTGGCGGCTGAATTCGGAATACGCCAAGCCACTTGCACTCAAGGTGGATGACCAGGTTTACGAACTCAAAGTGCTGGAAAAAAATCAGTACTATGAAGTGCGTGTCGCCGACAGCCTCTACACCCTGCATGCTGAACTCAGTGGTGATCAGTTAAAGGCGGTCATCAACGGCCACCGTATCAGTGTGCATGTCACCCAAAAAGACAAGGAACTGGTTATTTTCCATGAGGGTGAGTCCTTTCACTGTGAAGCGCATGAAGAGACTTACGGACTCGAGGACATCGAGGCTGAAGGTAGTTTAACCGCACCAATGAATGGCTCTGTGGTCGCCGTTATGGTCCAACCCGGAGATGCAGTCAAAGCGGGCCAGACCCTGGTGATTATGGAAGCCATGAAAATGGAGCATGCCATTAAAGCACCGCTGGACGGTGTGGTTGATGAAATCTATTTCAAGGAAGGCGAGATGGTATCTGAAGGGGCTGAACTGCTTTCAGTGACCAGTGATGCCACTGAAGAGGATGCTGCACCATGAGCTTCCCCTCCCAGGTACGTGTCTTTGAGATGAGCCCCCGCGATGGGCTACAGAATGAGCCCGGCGAGCTCATCACAACAGCGGTTAAAATTGAGCTGATCAACCGCCTCAGCGCCTGCGGTTTGAGCCATATTGAAGCCGCCAGTTTTGTATCACCAAAATGGGTACCACAGATGGGTGATGCCAGTGAGGTGATGGCCGGTATCACACGTAAGGCCGGCGTTACCTATACCGCGCTTACCCCGAATCTTAAAGGGGTAGAGTCAGCGTTTGCCGCCGAAGTTGATGAGATCGCCGTCTTTAGTGCTGCTTCTGAAGCCTTTACGCAAAAAAATATCAACTGTTCCATTGCAGAAAGCCTGGCACGTTTTGAGCCAGTCCTGGAAGCCGCACGCAATAAAGGCATCAAGGTCCGGGGGTATGTATCCACCGTGATGGGTTGTCCTTATCAGGGCGACGTCGATCCCAAACAGGTTGCCCAGGTTGCTAACGCTCTTTACGCCATGGGCTGCTATGAAATTTCGCTTGGCGACACCATCGGGGTGGGTACGCCCTTAAAAGCCAAACGCATGCTTGAAGCCGTTAATCGGGATATACCGATGAACAATCTGGCTGCACATTTTCATGACACCTATGGACAGGCTATTGGCAATCTATATGCGGTTCTTGAAGAGGGGATGGCCGTTGTTGATGCCTCCGTCGCCGGTCTGGGTGGTTGCCCTTATGCCCGCGGTGCATCCGGTAATGTTGCCACTGAAGATGTGCTGTATTTACTTCAGGGACTCGGCATAGAAACCGGCATCAACCTGCAGGATCTGATTAATACCGGTGACTGGATTACCCGTCAGCTCAAACGCGCTAACGGCTCCAAAGTTGCCCTTGCTCTGGGAGCACAGCATGAACAAAAATAAAATTACCGCACTGGATCTACCGATCCCGACCCGGGATCAACTGCCTGAACAGGTACAGACCTATTTTGATAAGTGTCATGAAAAGCTGGGTATGGTCCCGAATGTCTTAACGGCTTACAGTCAAAACCTTGAACAGCTGGATGTATTCACTCGTTTTTACAATGAACTGATGTTCGGTGAAAGTGAACTCACGCCCCTTGAGCGTGAAATGATTGCCGTAGTGGTCTCTTCTGACAACAAGTGCTTTTACTGCCTCACCGCACATGGTGCCGCCGTGCGTAATTACAGTGGTGATCCGCAGCTGGGCGAACATCTGGTGATGAATTATCGCAGCGCCGACCTGTCTGCACGCCACCGTGCCATGCTCGACTACGCCTCCAGACTGACACGCCAGCCTGCTGAAGTAACCCCTGAGGATGCCCAGCCCCTTCGAGATGTGGGTTTCAGTGATCGGGGAGTCTGGGATATTTGTAACCTGGTTGGCTTCTACAATATGACTAATCGCATCGCCCTTGCCGTTGATATGGCACCCAATCAGGAGTATCACGCCCAGTTTCGTTGAATGCTTTCCCCTACATGAATCAGCCTCTTTGCATAAAAAAAATAATGGAGCCTGCACTATGCCAACACTACCGAGTTATACCAGCGGTACCAGCGAAAAGCCTCTTTTGGGTATGACCATTGGGGATATGTTTGATGCTACGGTAAACCGCTTCCCAGACAATGATGCCTTAATCGTGCTACATCAGAATATTCGTTGGACTTATAAAGAGCTACACAGCCAGGTTAACCTCTGTGCTCGAGCATTTTTAGCCGCGGGCGTTCGCCGTGGCGATCGAGTGGCGATCTGGTCACCCAATCGCTATGAGTGGACACTGACCCAGTTTGCAACGGCAAAAATCGGTGCCATTTTGGTGAATATTAACCCCGCTTACCGTACGCACGAACTAGAGTATGCGCTGAATCAATCTGAAGCTCGCTACCTGGTAACGGCCGACAGTTTTAAAGCATCGGATTACCGGGGCATGTTGTATGAGCTGGCTCCGGAATTAAAAATGTGCGCCGAGGGCCAATTGGACTCACAGAAACTGCCGTTACTCAAAGGAGTAATCAACCTGGATGATCACAAGCATCCGGGTATGTGGTGCTGGCAGGACTTTATGGCATTAGCCGAGAGTATGCCGCAGGAAATTCTGGATGAAGCCCAGGCTGAATTACAATTCGATGATGCCATTAATATTCAGTACACCTCCGGCACCACCGGCTTCCCCAAAGGCGCCACCCTATCACACCACAACATTCTCAATAATGGCTACTTTGTTGCTGAAAGTATGGGTTTTACCGAACAAGACCGGCTGGTAATACCGGTACCGCTTTATCATTGCTTTGGTATGGTCATGGGCAATCTGGGCTGTGTCACCCATGGCTCTACCATGATCTATCCGGATGAAGGGTTTGAGCCTGGGTCGGTACTGAAAGCGGTACACCAGGAACGTGCAACCGCACTCTATGGCGTGCCCACCATGTTTATTGCCGAACTGGGCCATCCGGATTTTGCCAGCATGGATTTATCCAGTTTGCGCACCGGTATTATGGCTGGATCGCTTTGTCCAACTGAAGTGATGAAGCAGGTCATCAACAAAATGCACATGAAAGAGGTGCAGATAGCCTACGGCATGACCGAAACCAGCCCGGTGTCCACGCAAACCGGTGCTACAGACTCACTGGAAAAACGCGTCACCACCGTCGGCCGAACCCAGCCACATCTTGAAAGCAAAATCATTGATCCAAGCAACGGATGCATTCTCCCTCGCGGTGAAGTCGGCGAGTTATGCACCCGGGGCTACAGTGTTATGCTGAAATACTGGAATAATGACAAAGGTACGGCCGATGCTATAGATGAAGCAGGCTGGATGCACACCGGCGACCTGGCCAGCATGGACGATGAAGGCTATATACAAATTGTCGGCCGCATAAAAGACATGGTGATTCGCGGCGGTGAGAATATTTACCCAAAAGAAGTGGAAGAGTTTCTCTACACTCACCCGTCAATTGCCGAAGTTCAGGTAACCGGCATACCCGATAAAAAGTTCGGTGAAGAGCTGATCGCCTGGATCAAGCTGCAACCCGGTGTCGAGGAAATCAGTGATGAAACCCTGCGTGATTTCTGCAAGGGAAAAATCACCCATTTCAAAATTCCACGCTACTTCAAGTTTGTCGACAGCTTCCCTATGACTGTAACCGGTAAAATCCAGAAGTTCAAAATGCGGGAAATCTCAGTGAAAGAGCTGGGCCTTGAAGATGTATAACCCTCTCAAGCAGTAATGTACTATCTGTGATTCGCTATCTGTGTCTGCACCCTATACAGGCCCTGCAGACACAGGTTTAAATCCCCTATCCCACTTGGTCACGTCCCGCTTCTTTTGCAGCGTACATTGCTTTGTCCGCCAGCATTACCAGCCTATCTGGATCATCCGTCTGTTCAGGCCAACTGGCTAACCCTGCCGAAACCGATACACAACCGCAGGACTGACCTTCGTGGTATATTTCTTGTTGTCTTGCCTGATTTAACAATGCCTGAATTTTCTCCTTAGCTTCAAGGCGGCCCGTATTTGGCATCAAAATCACAAACTCTTCACCGCCCAATCGACACACAAGATCCGTTTCTCTGAAATTCTTTCTTAATAGGTCAGCAAACAGCTTAAGTGCTGTATCACCCGCCGGATGGCCGTAGGTATCATTAAACTGTTTGAAGTAATCCAAGTCACACATCGCCAAAGTAAGAGGAAGACCTGTGCGTATGGCTGTAGACGCATGAAAACTGAAAAATTCATCAAAAAACCGACGGTTCTTCAGTCCCGTCAGACTGTCTTCATAAGACAATTTTTCCAGTGCCTCTGTACGCTCTTTTACTTTCACTTCCAATGATTCATTCAACATCCGCAACTTAACTTGTAAATGACTGAAATATAAAATTGAAATCAACACCACGATTGCAGAGAACAACAGAATGCCGTAACTCACCGGTACCTGTCTCCAATCCAGGAACCCATGTGCAACAGCCATATCTTCAAGCAATAACAGTGCAAGCACGGCATAAGCCATAAAAATTAACTTATCCACCACTGGGATATGCCAGATATTTTTAACGATCAACACAAACGTAATGAATAGGGTTATCGCAAAAAGCCCATCAAAAACCGGAAAGGTAATCGACAGATTGATCCACCCCAGCATAGAAATACCCAATGCAATCACGAGATAGAGAAAGTGCAGTTGCCAGATGCGCGTCATCCATTGTCGAGATACACCTTTAAAACCTGGAGCCAGCAGCATACCTATCGCCACCGGCAAAAAATAATACGAAGCAGCGGCAAGATAAATCCAGAATAAAGGCGCATCAAACAATAACTGACGCACAGGGCTTTCAGCCAGCAGCATTCCTGCCGAGGCCAATGAAAATAAACCCACCGTAAAGAATCGTCGGCGTTGGCCTTTCAAAATTGCCAAAGTGAATGCCAGCAGCGCAATTAGAAATGCGGTGATGCTGCTGATAAAGCTTTCCAGAGAATTTTTCAGCACATTCAGCAACACATCTGCCCGCTCAAAAATACCCACCTGTCCCCAGAGCCCTATATCTGTATAGTCAGAATAAATCCGGAAATAGAGTGTTTTGCCACCAGCGTCTTCCGGTAAGCTGATCATGTGCCAGGGCCAACCAGCAAATGAACCTTGCCCTTGGTCATCAAACTCACCGAACTGATAGAGGTATTGATCCTCAAGATAAACCTGGGTGATAAGGTCAATACTATCGATATACAGCACGGGGTCCAGATAGGCATCCAACTGCGGTAATACGATGCGATACCAGATATGCTGTTTACCGGCGCGGTCGGGTGGATTAGATGGAAAATCAATGACGTGCCAATCAGAAGCACTCTCTGATTCAGTTATCCAGACAGGCACACCCTGTGCGGACATGGGAGAGTCCCCCCATCGAAACTCCCAGCCCTGGTTCAGTGAAAGCGATTTTTCAGCCGCGATACTATTCGATCCAAAGAGTAGCAGTAACACAACAACCCAAAAATTACAGAAACGAATATCCATCAGCATAGAACTCGGAAAAACCAGTAATAACTCTACTATAGCCTGCAGATAGATTTATGTCTCAAAAGAATGCTCAAAAAACATGGAACGCGGCCCTGCTAATATAGTCCAAACTATCGAACGCCCAATATACGAGCCTATGCTCGGTGCGCAAATGTACCTCGAGCGCCGACTCTATCCAATACACGCGTATCGTGTCTCCATTTATTCATTTTATAGGGATAATGCCATATGAAAAAACATTCACTATTTGCAACACTCATCGTCACAGCCATATGCTTCACACCTGTCATCTATGCACAGACTGAAGGTAATACTGAAAGTAATGAAAGTAACGAGGTTACAACTCAAGACATCCAAACAGAAACTCAGGAGTTAATTGACACTCTGCAGCAGTACTCTGTGGAACAACGCGACGAAGCCGTCAGTGCAACTAAGCAAATGCTTGAAGCCCTTGACGAACGAATAGATGCCCTCCAAAGTCGGATCGATAACAACTGGGATGAAATGAGCCAGGAAGCACGTCAAACAACGCGTGATAACATGCAAGCACTACGTGAGCAAAGAAACAAACTGTCAGAATGGTATGGCGGTTTAAAAAACAGTACTGATAGTTCTTGGGATCAAATGAAAGCAGGGTTTTCAGATGCCTACAGCTCAATGGGTGATGCCTGGGAAAAAGCCAAGCATGAATATGAAAATGACGATAAATAAGACTATTTACATTCACTAAAGGAATTAGCCAATATGACCGCAAGGAAACAGGATGTCATTATCATCGGAGCCGGATCGGCTGGATTAGCCGCCGTTCGACAGGTAAGCAAACACACAGACAAGTTTTTATTGATCAATGACGGCCCTTATGGCACCACCTGCGCACGGGTGGGTTGTATGCCGTCCAAGGCGCTGATCGAGGCAGCCAACGCTTTTCATGCCCGCAAAAAAGCTGAGGCGTTTGGCATTCGAGGTAGTGAGCATCTGGAGATCGATATTCCGGCGGTCATGCGCCGCGTGCGTGAACTGCGTGACCGTTTTGTTGCTGGCGTACTTAAATCTACGCACGAACTTGGTGAACGCAGCCTGCCAGGACATGCTCACTTACTGGGTCCTAATCAGGTGCAAGTGGGTGACGAAATTTTCCACGCCCAGCGTATTATTCTAGCCACCGGATCTAGCCCAATTGTACCCGGACCCTGGAAAACGTTGGGGAATCGCCTGCTCACCACCGACACGTTTTTTGAGCTGGAAACGCTACCCAAACGCATGGCAGTGATCGGACTGGGGGCTATAGGCGTCGAGATGGCTCAAGCGTTTGCTCGCCTGGGTATTGAAGTGCATGCCTTTGGCATAAGCGACCAAATTGCCGGTGTCTCCGACCCTGTTGTTGCAGCTACCCTGCGTAAATCACTGGAACAAGAGTTTTCTATTCACACAGGTCATGAAGTTGAGTTATCAAGCACAACAGAGGGTGTTCGCATTCAGGCGGGATCAGTTGATCTAGAAGTTGATCAGGTACTCGCCGCGATTGGGCGCAAACCAAATCTTGAAACACTAGGACTCGACACGCTCGGCGTCACACTCAATGCGCGTGGCATGCCACCCTTCAATCGCACCACCATGCAGATTGAAGACCTGCCAGTATTCATTGCCGGTGATATGAACGCCGATGTCAGTCTTCTTCATGAAGCCGCTGATGAGGGCTTTATAGCCGGTATGAATGCCGTAGCCGATGAACCCACCTGCTTTCAGCGACGCACCCCCTTAGCCATTGTATTTTCGGATCCAGGTATTGCCGCAATCGGTCAGCGCTATGACGAAATCGATACTGATGATTGCCTTATCGGCAGTGTCGACTTCGCCTCACAAGGGCGCGCACTCACCGCACAGCGTAACAAGGGTGTGTTGCGTATTTATGCCGCCTCTGATGACGCACGTCTACTGGGAGCCGAGATGTGCGCTCCAGCAGCCGAACATCTGGCACACCTGCTCGCACTGGCCATTAGCCGTAATCTGACTGCGCATGACCTACTTGCCATGCCATTTTATCACCCCGTACTGGAGGAAGGATTACGCACAGCGCTAAGAGCAATTGCAAAAAAATCTTTGGTTAAACGCCTGGATCTTAGCAATTGCAATAGTTATCAGACTGAGGCCTTCAATTAATCTTAGGCAAGTGAATGACCGGGGTTTTATTGCTTTTAAAAACGGATATGCTTTCGATATATCTTTGAATATACAACCTGCATATCCAGACTAACCTTTTCACTGTATATCCCTCCTCATGAGTCGAGGCTATATAAAATGGTGTCTCGATTCGTACACCTGTGCACAAGAGAGCATATAGCATTTAAAGCATTGCTTTTCTGTACTGAGCGTTCTACTCTTCGACGCTGACATTACACATACTAACTAGCATTAAGCCACTGTTAAACATAAGGATAAATCTATGAAAACAATAAATCGAGCACTCCTTAGTGTTGCTTTAGCTGCAACAGCGACAGTTTCAAGCGCGATAGCTTCAACTCTTGAGTCCATGAACCCCGTATCATTACGCCTTGCCCATGTTGTCAATGAGCAAGATGGCTTTCATATTGCTGCGGTTAAATTTCAGGAGCTGGTCAGCGAAAGAACTGACGGTAAAGTCACCATTGAAATTTTTCCTAATGCATCTTTAGGTGACGAACGTACCCTTCTTGAAGGTATGCAAATTGGCACAGTCGATATGGGTGTGATCACGAACGGTCCGGTGGCTAACTTTGTTGAAGAAATGGCTGTTTTTGAATTACCTTTTCTCTTCTCCAGCCCACAACAAGCTTATGATGTTTTGGATGGGCCAATTGGTCAGGATCTGTTAGACAAACTATCAGAGGTTAATTTAAAAGGTCTGGCGTATGCTGAACGAGGCTTCCGAAACCTGACCAATAGTGTGCGACCGGTTCAATCACCTGGTGACATTGAAGGATTACGGATCCGCGTCATGGAGAACCCTGTGTACACCGATACGTTTCGTGAGCTAGGTGCCAATGCTGTGCCCATGGCATGGACCGAAGCGCTAACAGCCATGCAACAGGGCACAATTGACGGCCAAGAGAACCCTGTTAATGTCATCCATTCATTTAAGCTCAATGAAACCCAGTCACACATGACCTTATCACGCCACACCTATGCACCTGCTATTTTTGTGATGGGTATGGGTAGCTGGAACCGTTTACCTGAAGAGGCTCAAACAGTTCTTGTACAAGCCGCCAGAGAAGCTGCCGCTCACGAGCGTCAAGTTAACGCCGATATGGAAGCTAAACAACTCGAAGACCTAAGGGCAGCAGGTGTTGCGATTGTTGAAGAACCTGATATCGCTGCTTTTCAACAAGCCATTGTACCCGTGTATGAAAAATATGGTGACCAGTTTGGTGAATACCTGGAACGCATTCAGCAGGCTCTAAAGTAAGTGATCGCATTACTTCAAAAGATCGAGCAGCGTATTGACGCCCTTCTTCAACCCATAGTTGTGTTGGGCATGCTTGCCTTGATTGGCGTCATTACTCTGCAGATCATTTCACGCGTTTTTTTCAATGCGGTACCCTGGACAGAAGAAATTGCACGGTTCTTACTGATCTGGATTACGTTTTTAGGCGCCACATTAGCCTTTCAACGGGGGCGGCACATTGCTGTCAACCTTGTTGTCGACGCATTGCCACAGACGTTAGCCAGGTTCACTAAAATCGTTGCATGTATCATTGTCCTGGCGTTTATGGTTTCGCTGATTCTGATTGGCTACCAGTATATGCAGGTTCAAAGTTTTCAAAAATCACCCTCACTGCGTTGGTCAATGCTGTATATCTATGCGGTTATGCCCATTAGCGCTTCATTAATGCTGCTTTACGCTGTCATTGATCTTCTAGAATTGATAACCAACCCTAAATCAGCCAAACCAAATGAGTCTTCACTATGACAGCGATACTCTTTGTGTTGTTTTTCGTATTCATGATCATAGGGATACCGATTGCACTTGCTATCGGAGCGAGCACTCTGATTGCGTTACATTTACAAGGTGTCCCGTTAATGGTGGTGACACAGCAAATGTTTCAGGGTATCAACTCATTTGCATTAGTCGCTATTCCTATGTTCATTTTGACAGGCGACCTGATGGCCCAGGGAAAGATCAGTGAGAAGCTTGTCAATTTTGCCGACTCGCTATTAGGCTTTTTGAAAGGCGGCTTAACCATAGTATCGGTGCTGGCCGGCATGTTTTTTGCTGCCATTTCAGGTTCTGGCGCTGCAACAACCGCTGCTGTCAGCTCTACGCTAGTCCCAGAACTTAAACGTAAAGGCTATGACCCCGCTGCAGCGGCAAGCCTGATTGCTGCCAGCGGTACAATAGGTGTCGTAATCCCCCCCTCTGTTCCAATGATCATCTATGCTGTGATTGCGCAGGAATCAGTCGCTAAACTCTTTATGAGTGGCTTTATACCCGGATTAGTCATGGGTTTAGGCTTGATGGCGATCGCCCTCTTTCAGGCTTATCAGCGTAACTACCCTAAAGGCACCCCCTTGTCCTTAACAACTATTATGCGGACGCTGAAAAGCGCCAGCTGGGGGTTAATGACTCCAGTTATAATATTAGGAGGAATTTTTTCAGGTGTTTTCACACCTAGTGAAGCAGCTGTTGTTGCTGTGAATTATGCCTTAATCGTTTCATTTTTTATCTATCGAGACCTGAATTTACGGCAGATGTACCATATTCTAATGCGATCTGCTATGACGACATCGGTTATAATGCTTGTAATTGCAATGTCAGCCGTTCTGAGCTGGACACTTTCAAGTTGGCAAGTGCCCAGCGCTCTGGCAAATACTGTTTTATCCTATTCAACTAACACTTACATGATTATGTTTTTGGTAGTTTTAGTCATTCTTTTAACCGGTGTATTTATTGAAACAGCCAGTGCATTAATCATTCTAACACCCGTTTTGCTACCGCTGGTCACGCAAATTGGTATTGATCCGATCCATTTCGGTTTAATTATAGTCGTCGGACTGGCAATAGGGATGATCACCCCCCCGGTAGCCATCAACTTGTATGTAGCATCATCAGTGACACAACTACCACTTGAACAGATAACTAAGGCTATAGTGCCCTATCTACTCGTATTGACGGCTGTACTTATGTTAGTTGTGTATGTACCTATGATAATCGGCAGCCTGTTTTGACTTTGCCTGAAGCTATATTCGAGAGTACATGTATTGGACTTGCCATCTCCCGTTGTTGAACTGGTCGGCATCATAGCCGGATACCTGACCAGCCAGCTTATTGGCTGGTTCGACTCCGATCCAATCCTCGATATTGGTCTAACCAGTGTACTGGCATACCTCTCTTTTTTGATCGCCGAAGAACTGCTGCATGTGAGTGGCATCATGGCTACACTTGGAGCGGGCCTTACTATAGGGACATGGGGGCGCCTGCGAATTGCCAGCTCGGTGCGCGCTTACTTTGAGCAGTTTTGGGGAACACTGGCATTCGGTGCCAATTCATTGCTGTTTTTGCTGCTAGGTTTGCAAGTCAATTTATTGGGACTGGCCTCAGTCTGGGACTTAGTGCTTTGGGTTATTCTGGCCATGTTGGTCTCTCGTGCGCTGGTAGTCTTCGCACTTTTACCTCTGGTAAGCCGGCTATTCAAAGTAGAACCGATTGGAGCCGGATACCGTTTCATTATGTTCTGGGGTGGACTGCGTGGGGCAATTGCATTAGCCATCGTGCTCAGCTTGCCCGAATATCCATTCAAGGATTTGTTCATTGCACTGGTAACCGGGGCCGTCCTGTTTACCCTGCTGGTACAGGGTCTAACGATTAAACCGGCCATGCGCATGATGAAGTTGGATCTACCGCCAATGGTTGATCAACTCGCATTGATTGAGCGCAACATGCTAACGCACCAACGCGCCCTGCAGCGCATGCCTGAACTGCAGAAAGGCGGTCTCTTTTCAAGTCGGGTGGCCCATCGTCTCAGCCTGAACAGCCACCAGGCTATCACTCTCGCTAAAGAGCAAATTGACCAATTGCGTTTGCAGCAGCTCACACAGGATGAGGAGCTCAATCTTTTTTTCCTGCGAGCCCTTGCCGAGGAGAAAGCGTATTACATTGACATGTACGATCGGGGCCACCTCAGTGAATCGACCGCTCGACGTTTGCTGGCAATCCTTGAGCTACAAACAGACACTCTCCGCTACGAAAACGGCTTTCATAGGGTGAACAACCATCATCGCTATGAATACATAGAGCACTGGTTATTCCGACTGCTGGATAATAAGACTCTGCTCCGTGGTATTGTGGAGCGACTGCGCGTCTCTCATATTGGCCATTACTACGAAACAGCCTGGGGGCATTTCCAAGGCAGCAACCATATCATCCATTCCTTAGAGCGTATCATGGGTCTTGAATCCACCCCGCCTGAGATCATTCACCAAGTACTGCAGCAGTATCGTGACTGGAACACGCTGGCCGTAAACAAGCTGTATCGCCTTAACCATGACTTTCCAGAGATTGCTTTACTAACCCAGGAGCGGTTAGGGAAACGCATAGTGCTGCTGGCAGAGCTAGAAACGACACGCGAACAGGCTCGGTTGGGGACTATTCCCAAAGGCCAGACAGAGGATATCGAGGCAGATGTGGATCGTCGTCTCAACTCTCTGCATGGACAGCCGATTCAGAAACTCAAAGATGATCCTGAGCTGTTTTTAGCCCGTGTGCCTCTTTTTGCAAACCTGCCTCCAAGGTTGATCCAACTGATTGCGCAAAAGTGTGAGGTGATCACACTTGAAAAGGCACAAACTCCCTCGCGCCTCTATACACTGAGTCGTTCCGAACTTCAAAATCTTATGAGCCTGGACGCGGAGCTCAGGGAATTGATAATGCACAGCGATGCCCAGCAAAAAAATCTACATTTCAGACATTTGCTCGAATTGTGAGTGATTGTTAATGGCAGCAGCATCTAATCGGCTCGATCGTTTTTTAGCACGCACGTTGCAGCGTTCACTGAAACAAATACGGCTCGATCTCGTTAAAGGACGGGTAAAAGTTGACGGAGAGTTTTGCGATGAACCTGCGCGGCTAGTGCATCAATTTACCAGGATTGATTACGATGACCAGGTGCTGCAGAACAACCTTCCTATCTACATTCTTTTACACAAGCCTGTTGGAGTGGTGTGCGCGACTAAAGACCTCCAGCATCAAACTGTTGTCGACTTGATCGACCACCCGCAAAAGCACCAACTACATATCGTTGGACGACTGGACTTGAACAGCACCGGGCTGGTGTTACTTACCAACGATGGTCGCTGGTCAAGTGCACTGACAGATCCTGAGCAGAAGGTGCCTAAGGTCTATGAAGTTGAAGTTGAGCACCCCCTCTCTGCCAGCTACGTTACAGCCTTTGCTGAGGGTATGTATTTTGAGTATGAAAACCAAACCACAGCGCCAGCTTCGTTAAGGATTCTGTCAACCCACACAGCGCAGGTAGTACTGACTGAAGGTAAATACCACCAAATAAAGCGCATGTTTGGCCGTTTTCGTAACCCGGTACTTAAGTTGCATCGAACTGCCATTGGTCACTACCGCTTGCCGTCTGACTTAAAGGTTGGCGAGTGGCAACTCGGGAAATGTTGCGTGATTAACGAGGGTGGAAAAGGCCACGAGGATATGTCTACCGGGAGCTTTTAAAAATAGTATGTTAAAATTACGCTTTAATATAATTCGATAAAAAGTGAGAGTAATAACATGGCAAAAGCTGCAGCACGTCACATCCTTGTAAAAGACGAAGCAACCTGTAACGAACTTAAAGCAAAAATTGCCGCCGGTGAAGACTTCGCCGCTCTGGCACAACAGCATTCCAAATGCCCATCAGGTCGTAATGGTGGTGACTTAGGTACCTTCGGTCCAGGTCAGATGGTCCCTGAGTTCGATAAGGTTGTGTTCAGTGCTCCGATCAACGAAGTGCAAGGCCCTGTTAAAACCCAGTTCGGCTACCATTTACTGGAAGTCACTCAGCGTACTGAGTAAGCCAAGCCCCAGGCCGAAAGCGCATTGAAATCATGTAATGATGCATACCAATAGGGACTCCTATGACAAAATCAAAAGACCAGGAAATCTCTGCCAGCATTACAACTATCGATGCGCTTGCAAGCTGTGCAAACTATTCACTAATAGGCTTTCTCAATTGCGATCCTGACGCGACTGATGATGGAACCGATCACGCACCACGGCAAGTTTTCACGGGGCACTTCGTTCCAGTCAAGCCAACCCCCATCCAGGATCCGGAATACATCGCGCACAGCCCAGGCTTTTTTGCTGAACTGGGCCTGGCTGACAGCCTGGCCCAATCAGACGCTTTTATGCGTGTGTTTTCCGGCGACCTTAGCCAGGCGCCAGAACCTATGCGAAAAGTTGGCTGGGCCTGTGGCTACGCACTGTCAATCTTTGGCACCGAATACACCCAACAATGCCCGTTTCGAACCGGTAACGGCTATGGTGATGGTCGCGCTGTGTCCGTACTTGAAGCCGCTATTAATGGCCAACGCTGGGAGATGCAGCTCAAAGGGGGTGGCCGAACACCCTACTGCCGAGGCGCCGATGGCCGAGCCGTGCTACGCTCAAGTGTTCGCGAGTTCCTCGCACAAGAGCATATGCACGCGCTGGGCGTGCCGACATCACGATCGCTGTGTTTGTACGTATCCAAAACAGAAAAAGTGCAACGGCCCTGGTACTCAGCAGGCTCCCAGGCTAAAGATCCAGACCGCTATTTTTTAGAACCCGTGGCTATCTCAACGCGAGTGGCACCCTCCTTCATCCGCGTGGGTCAACTGGAACTCTTCGGCCGTCGCGCCCGAAACCAGGCACATCCGCGCGCGATGGAAGAACTGGAACAGCTTGTCTTACACTTAATTGATCGAGAATATGGCGAGGTCATCGACACGACACTATCACTAGAAGAAAAGGTGATAGTGCTGGCAGGTGAATTCTGTGGCCGACTGACCTCTTTAGTCGCTAACTGGATTCGCGTCGGATACTGCCAGGGCAACTTCAACAGTGACAACTGCGCAGCCGGTGGCTTCACCCTCGACTACGGCCCGTTTGGTTTCTGTGAAGTCTTCAACCCCTATTTCCAGCCATGGACAGGGGGTGGCCATCATTTCGCCTTCCTCAATCAGCCGATCGCCGCAGAGCGCAACTTCCAGATGTTTTGCACTGCTTTACGCCCGCTATTATCAGCACAGCCTGCCCTTTTACAGCAGCTTGACAAAATCCAAGCAGATTTCCCCAAGGTGATGCACGCCGAAATGGAAACAATGTGGGCGGCCAAATTAGGGCTAGTCGTATTCAACGCCGAGTTATTCAACGAACTGATCACGTTAATGATGCAAACACCGGTGGATTACACCCTTTTCTTCCGCGAGCTATCGACGCTACCTAAGGATATCGAGCCTCTCACAAAGAGCTTTTACACGGAACTGACCGCTGAAGCAGATAACAAAGGATTACATACGCGCTGGGCAGAATGGCTCACAAAATGGAAATCGCTCATTACCTCAGGACCCCGCTCTACTGAGGAGATTACTGCACAAATGCAACGCACAAACCCAAAATACACTATGCGAGAAGGGAGTGTAGTGCCTGCGTATCAGCAAGCAGCTAGGGGTCAGTATGCGCTAATCAAAGAACTACAAACCGTGTTAACACAGCCCTATGCCGAGCAATCCAAACAGGTTGAAGAACAATATTACAGTCTTAAACCATCAGAGCTGTTCGGCCTGGGGGGAATTTCACATTACAGCTGCTCATCCTAATCGACAGGCTACAGAATGAAACATATTCGAGGGGTAATTTTCGATCTGGATGGCACTCTGGTGACTTCATCACTAGACTTTATGGCAATCAAGCAAGAAATTTGCTGTCCTGCTGATGAGGATGTTTTGTCTTTTTTGAAATCCTTACCAGAGAAGCAACAGAGTGCAGCTTTAGACGTGATACATCGTCACGAATTACTCGATGCTCAGGGTAGTGACTGGATGCCGGGAGCTCGCGCCTTCGTAGATAAATGTGTAGCAGATGATATTCCCATGGCGATCGTGACTCGAAATTCATTCCAGTCTTCAAGAGTGAAAATTGAGCGAAATGCAATTCCCATTGACCGGCTCATTACCCGAGAAAACTCCAAGCCTAAACCTGATCCCACTGCCCTCCTTCAGATCGCAAGTGACTTCGGACTACCAACACACGCCATCTTAATGGTGGGTGACTACAGGTACGACCTGGAGGCAGGACGGAATGCCAATATGCCATCCTGTCTCATTCACTACACCACTTTACCCGATTATTCTCATCTGGCTGACTACAGCTTCCAGCACTTTGGTTTACTGCATCAAGCCATGTTTGAATGAGCGTCATGCCTGTAACAGGGTACCGCAATGATTGCTCAATCGCTCATTTTTTTAATGTAAGCGCCGCTAAATCCGCACCTTGACTCTAATCGTATTGCGCCACTTTTTTCGGAATTTTCTCCATCGATACAT
>NZ_JBLXDN010000023.1:0-57368 GCF_048264025.1 Nitrincola sp. | reverse complement strand
GCTACCACATTTCGGTAGCTGGCCTCTCTCCGACCTGGCCCATCACATGAGTGTTGCGGTTATTATCTGAATTCAGGCAATGACATGGCTTCTATTTTTATAAGTGCCTGCATCTCTACAGCTAAATCCATTCCGGAAGCGGCTATCTCAGAAAGGTGATCAGTGATTTCACTTCTATTAGCGGTGTGATCATTTTGAATAGATGACACAGGGTACGAAAGCACTTCTATTATGCGTAGATAGGATTCTCGGATACCACTAAATACAAAAAAACGTAATATAAGTCCATTTTCACGGCCCTGTTGGAATTTGAAAAGTCCCTTAAGGGTGAAACCAATTATCAAAGACAGGGCTAATACCATAAATATAAAAAGTATAAAGTACTGCCAGTAATCACGATAAAAAATCAAATGCGTAGGGGTGGGGAGCTCGAGTGACTGGAATAGCCCTAGAAAAGTAGGTGTTACTTTAAACTGGTAAATTAGGCTTATGATAAAGAAAATAAAGGTAACATACGCCAGGTAGATAGTGACTCTTTTGAACTGCAGGGGCTCAGATAAGTGTTGTAAAATGTCAATTTTACTATAAATAGCAAAAGCTTTTATTGCTTCGCCTTGGTCCTGAATAGCACCGATTTTGTTTAACAGGTTTCGGCTCAAACTCTTGCGGCTAATATCTTCTCCATATAGCCGACAACTGGATTCGTTTTCAATTCGAGAGATGCATTCAACAACAGACTCTTCAGCCTTAAGTGATCCTTTCGCTTTCCGGCAAATATAAGCAAATCTGTCCCATGTCATGTTATGAGCTTCCTTGATAGTGAAACGTAATCTTCTTGAGCCTATAGGGTTAATTATTCACCCAACGACCAGGTTGCAACTGATCAAACGCCTAATGCCAATGAGATTAGTTCAAATGCGCCTGGCGCGAAAGGTGCGCCCTTTAATTTTCCCTAACTTCAACTGTTCCAGCGCGTCGGCGGCTATACGGCGATGCACCGCGACATAGCAGGCGTGATCGGTGATATCGATCTTGCCAATCTGCTTACCATCTATGCCACCGGCACGTGTCAGGGCACCGAGTATATCACCTGCACGAAGTTTGTCTTTGCGTCCGCCGGCAATGCAGAGTGTGGCCATCTCGGCGGCGGCCGGGTTGTTATCCGGTGTGGCTGCTGGCAAGTCATCAATCGCTGTGATGGTCTGAGATTGCAGTTCTTCGATACGCTGTAATCTGTGCTTATCGCGCTCGCCGCACAGGCTGATGGCGATACCCTGGCGTCCGGCTCGCCCAGTGCGACCTACCCGATGGGTATAGACGGCCGGGTCTTGCGGCAGATCGGCATTGATCACCAGATCCACCGCATCGATATCCAGTCCGCGGGCAGCTACATCAGTTGCCAACAGGTAGCGGCTGCTGCCATTACTGAAACGGATCAGCACTTGATCGCGTTCGCGCTGTTCCAGGTCGCCATGCAGCGACAAAGACTTGAGATCATAGTCTCGCAGCGCATTGGCCATGTCGTTGCAGCCCTGTTTGGTATTACAGAAAATAATTGCCGCTTCCGGGGCAAAGTGTTGTAACACGGCCGCCACAGCCGCGGCTTTGTGTTTGCTGTCGCAGTACCAGACCTTCTGATCAATAGTAGAGTCATCATGCTGAGTATCGATGCTGACTCTGACAGGATCGTATTGATACGCCGCACTGATGGATTCGATCTGCTCCGGGTAGGTAGCCGAAAATAACAGGGTCTGACGCTTCGCGGGCGTCGCACCGATAATAAAGCGGATATCGTCTTCGAAGCCCATGTCGAGCATGCGATCAGCTTCATCCAGCACCAACATGGTCAGGCGATCCAGCTGCAGGGTTTCCTTACGCAGGTGGTCACGCAAACGCCCAGGTGTGCCCACAATAATGTGCGCGCCGTGTTCCAGTGAGCCGATTTGTGGGCCGATGGGCTGACCACCACACAGGGTAATGATTTTGATATTGTCGAGGTAGCGCGCCAGCTTGCGCAGTTCACCTGCAACCTGTCCAGCCAGTTCACGGGTAGGGCAGAGCACCAGCCCTTGTACAGCAAACAGACGGGGGTTGAGCTTTTCCAGCATGCCAATGCCAAACGCCGCAGTTTTACCGCTGCCGGTCTGAGCCTGGGCAATCAGGTCTCGACCCGACAGCACCAGGGGCAGGCTCTGTTGTTGAATCGGCGTCATCTGTTCATAGCCCATCTGGGATAGATTGGTCAGGGCAGCGGCTGGGAGGTTGAGATTATTGAACAGAGAGGTCGTCACGGGTCATCCACAGATCAAAAATAAAAATGCATTATAACATGGCTTGCGGTGGATAGGTTTGACAACTTATTCAACTGCCGCTAATCTGCGCGGACTCTTGGGGGAGTAATCGCCCGACTCAGGTCGGGGTATCAGCCAACATACTTGAGCCACATGCTCATGGTTGATACACCCTCTGCATGTAGATCTATTGCAGAGCGACTGATGAGACCTAAGGTATAGATGCACAGACCGGGGTGGGATGTGTGGCTATGCCTTTTGTATTTAACAGTCCTGCCCCGGAACACGTCAATGGATGCATTTTTCCTGTCAACGCTAGCGGTAACTATCGCTGAAATGGGCGATAAGACCCAACTCCTATCCTTACTCTTGGTAGCTAAATTTCGTCGGCCTTGGGCAATTACTTTTGGTGTGACCCTAGCTACACTACTGAATCATGGACTTACTGCTGCCCTGGGTGATTGGTTGGCGGATTATCTATCGGGCGATATATTCCAGTGGCTGCTGTCGCTAAGTTTCTTGGCAATGGCTGCCTGGGTATTAGTTCCAGATAGTGATGATAATCTGAACGGACGCCTGGTGAAGTACGGCGCTTTTGTCACCACACTGGTGCTGTTTTCTCTGGCTGAAATCGGTGACAAAACCCAAGTGGCCACACTGATGCTGGCGGTTAAGTTTGAGTCGCTGGTGTTGGTAACCCTGGGCACAACGCTGGGGATGCTACTGGCCAATGTGCCGGTCATTTTTGCCGGAGAGTGGGTGCTTAAACGTATCAATATGAATGTATTTCGCATCGCGGCGGCGGTGTTATTTGCTGGCTTTGGTCTATGGGGAATAGCGGATCTGCTAATATAAGTGGTTAATATTTCTTATACTCACAGTTCAATTGATTGAGGTGGTGTGATGAATCGGTGGCGGATGTTGGCGGGTGCCTTGTGGGTGGCGGTATTGTTGGTGGGGTGTGGCGACCAGGCCGAACCAGACAAGGGAGCAGAAGAGGCAGCATCCAAGGCTAAAGATGCGGTTGTGCTCGAAGATAAGGGTTCGGCTCAGGTGCTGTCAGTGAGAGATGTGTCTGAACTCGACGTTGCTGGTGCCAGTGCGCTGGTGGTGTCGTTTTCGGCGCCGCTCGATCCGGATCAGCGTTTTGATACCCTGTTGACTCTCGCTGATGCGCAGGGCAGTCGTCTCGAGGGCGGCTGGATGCTAGCCGACAACCTTCAGGAGCTACGCCGACAGCCAATCGAGCCCGAGCGTACACTCAGCCTGCAGATCTCGGCCGACATCCGCAGTGTGGCTGGGGTGCCGCTGGGTAAGGGTGAAACTCACCAGCTCACCACCCGCGCTCAACCGCCGTCGCTCGGGTTCGCCAGTCGTGGTTCGTTACTGCCGATGCGGCTGGCGGATGGCCTGCCGGTGATCGCTGTCAATGTCGATAAGGTTGATGTGGAGTTTTTCCGCATCCGACCGGAACGCCTGCACGGCTTTCTGTCCGAGTGGAACCGCCAGTCTGCGATGGATCTGTGGCAGCTCGAGGATATGCCCACTAACGCGCAACTGGTCCATACCGCACAGTTTGCGCTGAACCCGCCAGCCAATACGCGCGAACGCTTGATGTTACCGCTCGATGACATTGCCGCGCTGGCCGAGCCCGGGGTGTTTGTGGCGGTGATGCGTCCCAGCGGGACCTTTGCATACAGTCTGCCGGTGACGGTGTTCAGCCGTAGCGATATTGGTCTGAGCGTGCGCCGCAGTGCCACTGGGCTTGATGCCTTCGTGCAGTCACTGGATGAAGGATTGCCGCTCGCTGAGGTCAGGTTGGAACTGCTAGATGCGAAAGGTCTGACCCTCGCCGAGGGCCGCAGCGGCAGCGATGGTCATGTTCGCCTGCCAATGCATAAGGATGCCCGCTTGCTGCTCGCCACGCGTGAGCGCGCGACCACACTGTTGCGCCTGCAAGATGCTGCTCTGGATCTGGCCGAGTTTGCGGTCAGTGGGCCGCAGGCGGAGGCGCTCAATTTGTTCTCCTTTGGTCCGCGCGATCTCTATCGGCCCGGTGAGACTGTGCCAGTGAATGCGCTGTTGCGTGATGCTGATGGCCATGCTCAACCGCCGCAGCCGATTCCGACCCGCATCCTGCGGCCCGATGGCGAGGTGGTGCGCAGTTTTGTGTGGCAGGCCGATGCTGAGGGGCTGTATCAGTATCGCTACCCCCTGTCCGAGAGTGCCCAAACCGGGCGGTGGCGGATGCAGATGGATCTGGGGGGCGAGACTCCAGCGGTGTATGAGTTCCTGGTTGAGGATTTTCTGCCCGAGCGTCTTGCGCTTGAGATCTCACCAGATGCCACTGGACCTCTTGCACCACACGACGATGCACACTTTACCCTTGAGGGGCGCTATCTGTACGGCGCGCCTGCGGCGGGCAACCGCCTGATCGGGCAGCTGTTTGTTGAACCACTGCGCGAGGCGGTGCCTGATTTGCCTGGTTTCCAGTTCGGCGACACCACTGAGGCAGAGCCGAGTCGGGTGATTGAACTGAGTGAGAGCTGGCTGGACGATGCTGGCGTGGGCGAGTTGAGTGTGCCCAGCGAATGGGCAGAACGACGCTCACCGCTGGCGCTGACCCTGCAGGCGAGCGTGCAGGAATCCGGCGGTCGGCCGGTGACGCGGCGAGCGACACTGCCGATGTGGCCGGGCGAGCATCTGCCGGGTATCCGACCTCTATTCGCTGACGGGCGCGCCGATGCGTCGAGTGAGGCGCGTTTCGAGATCCTGGTGGCCGATCCGACTGGAACACGCTTGGCGGTGAACGGGCTGACTGTGCGTCTGGTGCAGGAGCGACGCGACTATTTCTGGCAGTTCTCGTCCAATGAGGGCTGGCGTAGCAGCTTCAACCAGAAGGATCTGGTCCTGTCGGTGCAGCGCCATGATATTGCCGCCGGAGAGCAGATCGAAGTGGGCGTGCCGACCGAGTGGGGTTGGTACCGTCTTGAAGCCGAAGACCCCGAAACCGGGCTGGTTTCCAGTGTCCGCTTCCACGCTGGCTATAGGTGGCAGGAGAATGCCGAAGAGGGCAACGTGCGCCCTGACAAGGTCCGCCTTACCCTGGATAAGCCGCGCTACCGCGCCGGCGAGGTGGCGAGCGTTGGAGTCGAGGCGCCAGCCGCCGGGCAGGGGTATCTGATGGTGGAATCAGCCGAAGGGCCCTTGTGGTGGCAGCCGATAGATGTGCCCGCCGAGGGTGCGCATTTCGAACTGCCGATTCCTGAATCCTGGGCGCGCCATGACCTCTACGTGAGCGCGCTGGTGGTGCGCCCCGGTGAACGCGCTGCCCATACCGTGCCGCGCCGCGCTGTCGGGCTGTTGCACCTGCCGCTCGATCGCGAGGATAGACGCCTCGCGATCGAGCTGGATGTACCCGAAAAAATGCGTCCTGGCCGTACACTGCCGGTGCGGCTCAGCCTGCCGGAACAGGCGGGTGAAACGGTGCGGGTGATTGTATCGGCGGTTGATGTCGGCATTCTCAATCTGACTCGCTTCGAGACCCCTGATCCCTTTGCGGCCTTTTTTGGTCGACGTGGCTACGGCATTGATCACCTTGATATCTATGGACAGCTGATCGAGGTGGGTGACACGCGCCGTGCTGAGCTCAATTTCGGTGGCGATCAGGACAGCGATCGGGGTGGTGTTGCACCGATTACCTCCATTGAACTGGTGGCCCTGCAATCGGCTCCGGTGACGGTGGCAGCCGACGGGTCGGCTGAAGTCAGTCTGGAGATTCCTGATTTTAACGGTGAACTGCGCATCATGGCGCAGGCATGGAGCGACAGTGCCTACGGCATGGGTGAGGCGCATACCATCGTTGCCGCACCGCTGGTCGCGACCCTTGCGGCGCCGCGTTTTCTGGCGGGCGGTGACCAAACCGAGGTGGCGATTGATCTGACCAACCTGACCGATCAGCCGCAGACGTTGCAAGCGCAATTAGAAGTGGGTGGCCTGTTGACGGCGTCCGGTACGTGGCCCGATAGTATTCAGCTGGCACCTGGTGCACGCACCACGCTGCGTATGCCTGTCGAAGCCGGTGCGGGTCTCGGCGAAGGCACGCTCAGCCTCGTGGTGGCTGGCCTTACCCTGCCGGATGAGACCTTTGCACCGCTTGAGCAGCATTGGCAGATCGGCGTGCGGCCCGCCTGGCCAGCGCAGACGGTGAGCTTCGTTGCGGCCCTTCAGCCCGACACTAGCGCCTGGTCACTGCTGCAATTAGCCCCTCAATATGATCAGTTGGATGCACGCAGCGTTGCGGTATCCCTGTCCGCTCGCCCGCCACTGGACCTGGCCGAGCATGTACGCGAGCTGTTCGCCTACCCCTATGGATGCGCCGAGCAGACTACCAGCGGGCTCTATCCATCTCTCTATGCGCGGCCGGAACTGCTTGCCAGTCTGGGTATTCGTGGGCAGGACGCGGAGACTCGCCGCGCCCGCATCGAGATCGGCATCGAACGCTTGCTCGGGATGCAGCGTTACAACGGCAGCTTTGCGCTCTGGAACAGCGATGGCGAGGAAGAGTTCTGGTTGACCGCCTACGTCGGGGACTTCCTCCTGCGTGCGGTGGAAGAGGGCTTCGCCGTACCCGAAGCGGCATTGGAGTCGCTGCGTAAGCGCCTGCTGGTGTATCTGCAAAACCCGGCCCAGATTGAAGCGCGTTATACTGACAATGCCGAACGCACCCGCTTCGCGGTACAGGCCTATGCCGCTTATGTGCTCACCCGCCATGGTCAGGCGCCGCTAGGCAGTCTGCGTCAGCTTGCTCAGCGTCGCGAACACGCGCCATCCGGACTGGCCCTGGCACAACTGGGCTTTGCATTGCAGCGCATGGGTGACGGTGACCGCAGCGACACCTTGCTCGATGCCGCCTTGCAGCACCAGCGCGACCCTGGTCGTCGCGGCTGGATTGGCGACTACGGCAGTCCTTTGCGCGATATGGCGCTGACTCTGGCCTTGTTCGAGGAGCACTCCCTGCAGGTGAGCGCGCGTGACCAATTGCACCTGATGCTTAGCGAGCAGTTGCGCGAGCGCCCGTGGTTATCGACTCAGGAGCGCAATGCCCTGTTCCTCGCCGGTCGTCATGGCCTGTCGCGTGCCGGTGAGACCTGGCAGGCACAAGTCACAGCGGCGGCGACCAATCGTGTCGAGGGCGATCGTCCGCGCGCGCTACGTTTTGGCGAAGCCGAGCTGGGGACAGATTTCCAACTGAGCAACCCGGGCACCTCGACGCTGTATCAACGCACCACCCTGACCGGCTATCCGCGCAACGCGCTGCCAGCGGATGAACACCAGATCGCAGTCAGTCGTCGTATGTTGCGACTCGATGGCAGCGACGTCACTGGGGAACTCGATAGCGGCGAGCTGGTACTGGTACATCTGACACTGCGTGCCCGTACCCGTGTGCATGACGCCCTGGTGGTTGATCTGCTTCCGGCCGGGCTGGAGCTTGAAAACCAGCGTCTGGACGGCTCCGCACGCCTGCCCAGCGCCAGTACTGAAATCAATGAGCTGCTGCAGCGCCGGGGTGAGCATACGCCCCGTCATGAGGCCTGGCTGGGTGATCGGTATGTTGCCGCGGTAGACCTTCGTGAGGGAGTGCGCACCGATCTGCTCTATCTCGCCCGCGCGGTCACGCCCGGTGTCTATCGCGTTCCGCCGCCGCTGGTTGAGTCGATGTACCGGCCATCGCTACAGGGCCGTGGAGCGACCCCGCCAGACCTGCGCGTGCTGGCGCGCTGAGTGGGCAGGTGGGCGCCAGCACGATAGTTAGGGATAGTGCGAGGGCCGGTCGGGGTAGCGAACACGGGCGCCGCCTGACCGTTGCTGCCCTGCTGGTGCTATTGCTGAGTGTGATGTTAGCCTGGGTGGCTGACCGCCTGTGGCCGCTGCCTCTCCCTGATGAGGACAGCGCCCGCATCGTGCTCGCGCAGGATGGTACGCCGCTATGGCGTTTTCCCGATGACCAGGGGGTGTGGCGCCATGCCGTGCGGCCTGACGAAGTGTCGCCCTTGTATCTCGAAGCCTTGCTCGCTTACGAGGATCGCTGGTTCTATAGCCATCCAGGTGTTAATCCGGTGGCTCTGGTACGGGCCGCGTGGCTCAATCTGCGCGCTGGGCGCATTGTTTCCGGCGGCAGTACCCTGTCGATGCAGGTTGCGCGCCTGCTCGACCCCCACCCGCGCACACTGCCTGGCAAACTCCGCCAACTGGCGCGCACGCTGCAGCTTGAGTGGCATCTGAGCAAGGACGAAATTCTTACCCTGTATCTCAATCGTGCACCCTTTGGTGGCACCCTCGAAGGGGTTGCGGCGGCAAGCTGGACGCTACTGGGTAAGCCCCCCGGCACCCTCACTCCAGCGGAGGCCGCTCTGCTGGTGGTGTTACCCCAGGCGCCCAGCCGTCTGCGCCCGGACCGTTACCCCGAGCGTGCAACCGCCGCACGCGATAAGGTGCTGATGCGCATGCGCGACGGCGAACGCTGGTCACAACAGCGGGTGGATGAGGCGCTACAGGAGGCTATCATGCTGGCGCCGCCCGATCCGCCTGGGTTGGCACCTCTGTTTGCGCGTCGGGTAGTGGGTGAGCGTAGTGGTGCACGCCTGCTCACCACGGTGGATGCCCGCTTGCAGCGCCGTCTTGAAGCGCTTGTGGAAGGCTGGCGCGGTCGCTTGCCGCCGCGCACCTCAGTAGCGGTTGTGGTGGTCGAACACGAAAGCATGGCGGTACGCGCCTATCTCGGTTCGGCTGATTTTAACGATAATCAGCGATTCGGCCATGTTGATATGGTGCGTGCGCTGCGTTCGCCCGGTTCGACCCTCAAGCCGTTCCTCACCGGCTTGGCCCTGGATGCGGGACTGGTCCATTCGGAGTCATTGCTGCAGGATGTGCCACGCGTCCATGCCAGTTATCGCCCCGGCAACTTCGCCAGCGGTTTTTCCGGCCCGGTATCAGTGGCTGAGGCGCTTGCGCGCTCGCTCAACCTGCCAGCGGTACAGTTGCTCGAAGCCTATGGAGCGCGGCGCTTTTACGCCGAGTTGGTGCAGGCGGGTGTGCCGATGGCATTGCCAGCTCACGCCGCCCCTAATCTGGCGGTGATCCTCGGGGGAACCGGCACCCGTCTGGAAGACTTGCTGGCTGGCTATCGTGCCTTTGCGCAGGGTGGGCGTGTTGCTCCTTTACGTTGGTTTGAGGATGACCCCTTGGTCGAGCGCCGGCTTATGTCTGAGGGGGCCGCTTGGATTGTGCGTCAGACTCTGCTGGGTCGGCGCGCGTCGGGCCAGCCGTTATCCATGGATGCCGCTACGCATCCGACCCTGGCATGGAAAACTGGCACCAGCTATGGCTTTCGTGATGCCTGGGCGATCGGGGTTGGGCCACGCTATTTGATCGGCGTGTGGATTGGTCGCCCCGATGGCACACCGGTGGCGGCGCAGTTCGGAGTGAGATCGGCGGCCCCTTTGCTGTTTCAGACCCATGATCTGGTGCGCGGGGGTGATCCCAACTGGCGCGAAGCCGCGCCTGCTGAGGTTGGAGTGCGTGACATCTGCTGGCCGGGAGGTCAGGTGCTAGCCTCAGATCACCCGGATTGCCGCCAGGTGCGACAAGCCTGGGTACTCGATGGCGTTGTGCCGCCCACGCTGCCATTGGCCGATCACCCGACCGGCGGTGCACAGCGCCTGGTCCACTGGCTGGATGGTGAGGGACAGCGGGTGGCACCCGACTGCGCCAACGCGCGTCGCGTCGAGAGCCTCTTGTGGCCAGCCGCGCTGGATGCCTGGTTGCCCCCGCAGGAGCAGCGTGCGCACCGCTTGCCACCGGTTTCGTCGATTTGCCCACCGCCACCCGATCCGCGTGCTAGTGCTCCACTGCAGATCATCGGTCTGCGCGATGGCGACATGATACGGAGGGTCGGTGGCCGCAAAGGGCCTGTGCCGGTCAGTCTTAGAGCCAGCGGCGGAGAGGGGCTGAGACGCTGGTTCCTGAGTGGCGAGCCGATCGGGAAGAGTGTCGGTGAAGCACCTTTGGCGCTGAGCCTCGACAGACCTGGCGAGCACCAGCTAAGCGTAATTGACGAAAGTGGTCAGGTTGGGCGGGTGACGATCCGGGTACTGGGGCGGTAAGTCTGGTAGCGCTGCAGGCCTCTATCCGAAATCATTAAGCTTTCGGGGGCTCAGCTGGGAGGGTCTATCTGGGCATTCAGGGAGTTATTCACTCGGAACCAACCGGCAATGCTGTATCTGTCCCGCTGGGTAGGCAGTACCTCATGTGGAAAGCGGTCACTCAGAAAAACCAGCAGCGTACCGGTTTCGGGCAAGACTTGTTCCAATAGATGATCGCCACTGTCATTGTAGAGCAGCAGTTCGCCGCCCTGATCCTTCTGCCAGTGATCATTCAAATAGAACACCGTGGTTAATACGCGGTTGGTGCGACCTTTAAAGGCATCCAGGTGTTGCTTGTAGAAGGCACCGGCCGGGTAATGGGCAAAATGACATTCATAGTCGAACAAGCCCATAAATAAACGTCGGTTAATCCCCTGACGCAGGCCGTCCATCCAGTCTAAATAGGCCGCTTCAGCGGTATTGCTGTGGCGTAACCAGCGGATCTTATCGCGGCGGACATCGCTGTTGAGCTGGTGATCCTGATCACGCCCTATACCCGCGCGTTGCAGGGCATCTTCCGCATCCAGCTGCAGTATACGTTGTTGCAGCGCAAGGATTGGCAAGTCTGGCAAGCTTGAGGTACTGTGATAGTAACCTTGATCAACGAGGGCATCGGCAATCGTGTCATAAAGCGCAGCGCAGGAGTCAGTCATGAAGGCCCTCAGATCAGGCAAGATTTTGTGCTTTATACACGGAACCGGGCACAGGGTCACGCAGATTTGTATAAGGCTCAGCGCCTATTTGGTTCACTCATTGCGTAACCCACTGTCTATTGCCTGACTGACCAGCCAACGGCGTAGACGTTGTATGCCGACTTCATTGCGGCGCGCCAGTTTCCAGGCAAAATAGAATTCATCGCCGGTGGTGAGTTGATGGCAGGGCAGGCGTACAAAATCATCATCATCATGCAGTGGATTAAGCATGTAATCGTTGGTCAGTGCAATGCCCTGATGAAAACGTGCCGCTTCCAGGGCTAAGAGCATATGGCTGAAATGTTGAACGCGTTGTTGCGTTGGCAAATTCATATTGGCCGCTTTGTACCAGGCTTCCCAGTCCCCAGCTGCACGATCGAAGATGCTATGTGTGGATAGCAGCGGGTAACTGGCCAGCAGTTTGGGGTCTAACTGGGTGGTAGAGGGTTCCAATTGCTGTTCCCGACAAATTTTTTGCCAGTATTCCTGGCTGCACACCGGAAACAGGCGTTCTGTGTAGAGCAAGTCATAGGCAAATGCTGCTGAGGTTTTGCGGATGGTGATAAAGCAGTCAGCAACCCGGTCTGATAGTTGTGGGTTTTCACCAGTCATCTCCAGGGATAGATCAAGCTGCGGGTGTTGTCGGCTGAGCTCTGGTAAGCGCGGCACCAGCCAGCGCACAGCAAAGGAGCTGAATACGGATAGTCGCAGACGTGCGGCTTCCTGCCCCAGTAGTTGCTCACTGGCGCGTTCTATCTGCAGCAAGGCAGAGCTGATCGCTTCCAGGTATTGGCGTCCCTCTTCGGTCAGGGATAAATAGCGGCCAGTGCGTTGAAACAAGGGCTCGCCTAAATAGGTTTCCAGTTGCTTGATCTGATGACTGACTGCGCTCTGACTGACCGCCAGCTCATTGGCAGCCAGCGAAAAGCTGTTTAGGCGTGCGACGGCTTCAAATACGGGCAGGGCTTTGAGTGGCGGCAGTTTCATTATCTAAATATCTAATAGTTAATTAATAAAGATCATTTTATCAGATAAATAACAGGGTTTAGACTCTGGGTCCGATTTTTAGTCAGTGTTTGAGTTATCAAGGTCGTTACATGTCAGGTAAAACAGTTAATAGCGCCATTTTTTTGCTGGTGATCGGTAATGCGATGGCGTTAATCTCGGATGTGTTTGTCAAACTGGCGGAGCCGGATGCGGCGGTGTTCCTGTTTGCATTTATGCGCAGTCTGATCACGCTGCTGCTATTGCTACCTTTTTGTATCAGCATTAAATCTGAAGGCTTTTTTAAGGGTGCTCGAGTGCACTTCCTGCGTGCGCATATTCATTTTGGCGGTATGGTGTGTATGGTGATTGCCTTGACGCACTTGCCCCTGGCGACGGCGAATGCGTTGTTTTATGCCGCACCGATTCTGGTGATGCTATTGTCGGCTGTGCTGTTTGGCGAGCGCCTGAAAAGCTTGAGTTTATTAGCTGTTTTCAGCGGATTTGCCGGTATCCTGGTTATTCTGCGCCCGGTGGAGTTTAACTGGGCGGCCTGGGCAGCCCTGGGCGCCGCTTTG
The DNA here is from genome assembly GCF_048264025.1 of Nitrincola sp. NCBI lineage: Bacteria > Pseudomonadati > Pseudomonadota > Gammaproteobacteria > Oceanospirillales > Oceanospirillaceae > Nitrincola > Nitrincola sp. The sequence goes on along the minus strand of NZ_JBLXDN010000023.1, from coordinate 44,619 downwards.
GCATTAGCACTGGGGGCTCTGTTGGTTCGCAAGCTTCCAGAGCAACAGTCTACTGGGCATAAACTCCTGCTTAACTACCTGCTGCTTTTACCTGCTGCCGGGTTTATGGCCTGGTGGGAAGGTGCTGAGTGGACGACACAACTGCTGTTGAATGCGTTGGGATCGGCTGTATTTATCCTCGGGTACAATATCAGTGTGTTACTGGCTTATCGTCAGGTGGATGCCAGTCAGGTGACCAGCGCTGAATACACCGGGTTGATCTGGGCCGTGGTGCTGGGTTGGGTGATGTTTGCCGAGCAGCCGGATCTGTGGTTTTTGACCGGCAGTGCCATGATTGTGATTCCATTAGTGATGATTGGCGTGCAGCAGGGGCGTCAGAATCGACATAGAATCCGCATCTGAATCAGCTGCGGATCAGGTCTAACGGAAACTGCCGACCCTTGAGGTCATCCTCAATCAGTTGCATTACCAGGTCGCTTCTTAAGCGGCCCTGTTGCTGTAGTTGGGTGATTTCTGGCAGGGTTAGCCAATGGCAAGCGATGATATCGCTGTCTAACTGATCTGTAATCTGCTCCAGTGCCTCAGCTTTGAAACCAAAGCGGTAGTAGATTTTTTCGTTATGCTGCAGGTTTAGCAGATAGATGCCAATCAAGTGTTGTGGGCGGGCTTGCCAGCCGGTTTCTTCAAGGACTTCTCTGATACAGGCATCAAAGGGTGTTTCCCCGGCTTCGATATGACCGGCTGGCTGATTGAATACCGGATTCTCCGGATCGCCTTCTTCAACCAGCAGGTAACGGCCCTGGCGTTGGATTAAGGCGGCAACGGTAACGTGGGGGTGAAATGGCATGGGTATGGCTCCTGATCAGATCCTTTGTGAGTCTTTACGGTTCAGACTCACAAAGGGATGACAGGGATACTACTGGGGTCTGCCGTTTCAGGCAAACCCTCGCTACGCCTTTCAGGCCGCCAGGCTTTGCTCAGCACGTAGCTGTTGTGCGGCTAGCACCAGATTTTTCAGTGCCGGAGCCACTTCTTGCCATTGGCGGGTCTTGAGGCCACAGTCCGGGTTAACCCACAAACGCTCGGCTGGAATCCATTGACTGGCTTTACGCATCAGCGAAACCATCTGCTCCACGCTGGGCACATTGGGGCTGTGAATATCATACACACCCGGTCCTATCTCATTGGGGTAGGCAAACTTGGCGAATGCATCCAGTAGCTCCATATCTGAACGTGAGGTCTCGATGGTGATGACGTCGGCATCCATGTCTGCAATCGCATCCAGAATGCCATTGAATTCGGAATAACACATGTGGGTATGGATCTGGGTTGAATCCTGTACCCCGGAGCAGCTCAGGCGGAAGGCTTCAGCCGCTTGCTGCAGGTAGGTCTGCCAGTCGCAGCGGCGCAGCGGCATGCCCTCACGGAAGGCTGGTTCATCCACCTGAATCATCTGAATTCCAGCAGTTTCCAGGTCCTGAACTTCATCGCGCAGTGCCAGGGCTATCTGCAGAGCGGTCTGGTGGCGTGGCTGATCATCACGCACGAACGCCCACTGCAGCATGGTAACTGGTCCTGTCAGCATGCCCTTGACCCATTTTTGGGTCAGTGATTGGGCATAGACTGTCCAGTCAACGGTCATTGGGACTGGGCGTGAGACATCACCATAGATAATCGGTGGCTTAACACAGCGGCTGCCGTAGGATTGTACCCAGCCAAAGCGGGTAAACGCATACCCCTGTAACTGCTCACCAAAGTACTCAACCATGTCGTTGCGTTCAGCTTCACCATGTACTAATACATCCAGACCATAGTGTTCCTGTTCCTGGATGGCATAAGCAATCTGCTCGCGTATGGCGCTGACATAGTCATCTGTCGATAGCTGTTTCTGCTTGTACTTCAGACGTGTCTGGCGTATCTCCGCTGTCTGTGGGAAGGAGCCAATAGTGGTGGTCGGGTAGAGGGGTAAACGAAAACGCTCATGTTGCAGGGCCGCGCGTTGCGGGTAGCTTGACTGGCGTTGTAACTGATCCGGTTGAATACTGGCAAGGCGCTCTTGTACCGGGCGTTGAGTGACCTGCGCTGAACTGCGACGGCTTTCGATGGCGCGTGCGTTGGCTTCGAGCTCGGGCAGCACGGCATCACGTCCCTGTTCGAGTGCACGCCCAAGCAGTGCCAGTTCATCCAGCTTCTCACTGGCAAATGCCAGCCAGCTGCGTAGCTCTGGATTCAACTGATCTTCTTCGGTAAGTGACACAGGCACGTGTAACAAGGAGCAGGAGGGTGCCAGCCAGAGTTTATCGCCACGCGCCGCATACACCGGCCCCAGTTCATTCAGCAGGGCGTTAATATCGGTGCGCCAGATATTACGTCCATCAATCACACCCAGTGACAGTACTTTGTCTGCTGGCCAGTGCTCCAGTAGTTTGGGCAGTTCGGCTTTTCCTCTAACAGCATCAATATGGAGTCCGGCAACCGGTAAAGATACAGCGGTTTCCAGGTTGTCGAGCAGTGGGCCGAAGTAGCTGGTTAGCAGCAGATTGGGGCTGTGCCCAACCAGTTGGTCATATACACGGCTAAAGGCGGCTTTCCAAGAACTCTCCAGATCCAGTGCCAGAATCGGCTCATCCACCTGGACCCAGTCGATACCCTGGGCTTTCAGCTCGGCCAGGAGTTCAGCATACACCGGCACCAGACTTTGCAGCAGACTGAGCTTGTCCAGAGAGGCTTCTTTACACTTACCCAGCCAAAGGTAGGTGAGGGGGCCGAGTATCACTGGTTTTACGGCACAGCCGATTTGCTTGGCGCGTTCAATTTGAGCCAGGAGTTTTTCAGCGTGCAGGCTGAAGTGGGTATCGGTATCGAATTCAGGGACGATATAGTGGTAGTTAGTATCAAACCACTTGGTCATCTCGCCAGCACTGACCGGCTCGCCCTGGCGAGAGCGGCCACGGGCTACGCGAAAATACTGATCCAGCTCCGGGATAGGTTGGTCGGTATGAAAACGCTTGGGTAGATTACCCAGCAGGAAACTGGTATCAAGCACATGGTCATAGAGGCTGAAATCACCCACAGGTAACAGGCTCAGGCCACTGTTTTGTTGGTGTTGTAGCTGTGCATCGAGTAATTGGTTGGCTGTATCAGTCAGAGAGTCGGCATCCAGATCGCCATGCCAGTAAGCTTCTAAGGCAAACTTGAGTTCGCGCTTGGGTCCTACGCGGGGAAATCCCAGGTTGTGTAGTGTTATCATGAATATATCCCTATTTAATTAAACTTTTAATGAATTAAATTCAGGATAACTCTAGCAGTGATTTATTATTAGTAAAATTGATTTATTTTTATAAAATCATGAATTTTTTGCACCTTAAATGACGCCACTCCTGCGCATTCATGCGCTCGTGGCATATCGTACATCCTGTACATAAAAAAGCCCGCCAATAGGCGGGCTTAGGTCACTCAGAAAGTCAGGATCAAGTTTGGCTTAGGCGCCGAACTTGGCCTTGGCTTCGATACGACGACGATGCAATACCGGCTCAGTATAACCACTAGGCTGCTCGCGGCCTTTGAAGACTAGCTCACAGGCGGCCTGGAAGGCGACGCTGCCGTCAAAGTCTTCCGCCATGGGGCGATAGAGGGCATCGCCCGCATTCTGGCGGTCAACCACGGCGGCCATGCGTTTCATGGTTTCCATCACCTGTTCTTCCGAACAGACGCCATGATGCAGCCAGTTAGCGATGTGCTGGCTGGAAATACGCAGTGTAGCGCGGTCTTCCATCAGCCCTACGTCGTTAATGTCGGGTACTTTTGAGCAGCCGACACCCTGGTCTACCCAGCGCACCACGTAGCCGAGAATACCCTGCGCATTGTTGTCCAGCTCCTGACGTATCTCTTCAGCACTCCAGTTGGGGTTTTCGGCCACAGGAATAGTGAGGATGTCATCCAGACTGGCGCGTGGACGTGACTTGAGTTCGTCCTGACGGGCAAATACATCGACCTGGTGATAGTGCAACGCGTGTAGTGCAGCAGCTGTGGGTGAGGGCACCCAGGCGGTGTTAGCACCCGACATGGGATGAGCAATTTTCTGCTCCAGCATGGCGGCCATCAGTTCCGGCATGGCCCACATGCCTTTACCTATCTGCGCACGACCCTGCAGGCCACACATCAGACCGGTATCGACGTTCCAGTCTTCGTAGGCTTTGATCCAGGCGGTGGCTTTCATATCGCCTTTACGTAGCATCGGACCCGCTTCCATTGAGGTGTGCATTTCATCACCGGTACGATCAAGGAAACCGGTATTGATGAAGACCACACGCTCTTTGGCTGCGCGGATGCACTCTTTCAGGTTGACGGTAGTGCGGCGCTCTTCATCCATAATACCCATTTTCAGGGTGAAGCGCTCAAGCCCGAGGGCGTCTTCGATACGGGCAAACAGCTCATTGGCAAACGCCACTTCTTCCGGTCCGTGCATTTTCGGTTTTACGATATACATGGAGCCGGTGACACTGTTGCGGAAGTCACTGTTGCCTTTCAGATCATGAATGGAGATCAGTGAGGTGACCAGACCATCCAGCATGCCTTCAGGGATTTCGTTGCCATCTTTGTCCAGAATCGCATTGATGGTCATCAGATGACCGACATTGCGGACAAACATCAGGCTGCGGCCTTTCAGCGTAACCTTGCTGCCATCTGTACCGGTGTATTCACGATCCGGATTCATTTTACGGGTGAAAGCTCGGCCACCTTTAGTGATTTCCTCGGTCAGCGTGCCTTTCATCAGGCCCAGCCAGTTGCGGTAAACTACCACTTTATCATCCGCATCAACCGCGGCAATGGAGTCTTCACAGTCCATGATGGTAGACAGGGCGGCTTCCATCAGTACATCCTTGATGCCCGCCGCATCGGTTTTACCGATCAGACTGTCGCGATCAAACTGAATTTCGAAATGCAGGCCATTCTGCTTCAGGCAAACACTGGTCGGGTTATTGGCTTCACCGGTATAGCCAACCAGTTGTTGTGCATCGGCCAGGCCCACTTGGCTGCCATCTTGCAAACTGACCAGCAGTTTACCGTCAGTGACCGTATAAGCGGTGGCGTCTTTATGCGAACCCTGGCTTAAAGGTGCGGTGTCATTGAGGAAGTTACGTGCAAATTCGATGACTTTAGCACCACGTACCGGGTTGTAGCTGTTACCAACTTCGGCGCCGTCGGCGTCAGAGATGGCATCGGTACCATAGAGTGCGTCGTACAGGCTGCCCCAGCGTGCATTGGCTGCATTCAGCGCATAGCGAGCGTTCATCACTGGCACAACCAGCTGTGGCCCGGCCAGTTTGGCCATTTCAGGATCAACATTGGTGGTGGTGGCACTGAAATCTTCACCCTCGGGTAGGAGGTAGCCTATTTCCTGCAAAAACGCTTTGTAAGCGTTCATGTCCAACGGCTGACCTTTATGTTCAAGGTGCCATGCATCGATCTGAGCTTGAATCTGCTCACGCTTTTCCAGCAGTGCACGGTTACGCGGTGCAAGATCGTGGACGATTGCATCAAAATGTTGCCAGAAGCTCTGCTGATCGACATCGGTGCCGGGCAGGGCTTCCTGGTTAATGAAGTTGTATAAGTTTTCTGCGACCTGCAGGCCGCCTATCTGAACCCTCTGGCTCATGGTTATGCCTCAAGATTTTTATTGTCCCGAACTGGCACCAGGCAGCGCGCATCGGGTAACGGTTAATAACAAAAATGGAACAGTACCATACCGTAAAAAATCAGCCTTGTCCCTAGGCGAAGGGTCTAAGATAGACTGTCTTGGAATTGTCATCTTTGGGTGCAATCATTAGATGGACAATCTAGAATAATGCACCGCAACATGGATATGAAACAGATAAAAACAATGGATAGGCCTTTAGAGCAACGCCCGGTACTGGATGAGAGTTGGGTGCTCGCTTTGCAGAATGAACTTGAAATCTTTGATCCGGAGCAGGTCACGCTCTGTGATGAGCATCTGCGCGAATACTATGCCCATTATGGATTTGCCCGCTTGCCTGACGAGGTGGAGTACTCCGCAGGTACTGAATGGATAGCGGGTACTCGCTTGTTTTTACAGTATTTCCGTCGTCGTTTTTCACGAGGTACTGTGGTGTTGGTGCATGGTTACACGGATCATTCCGGGATGTATAGCGGACTGATTGATCACCTGCTGCGGCAGGGTTGGAATGTGCTAGCCTATGATCTGCCGGGTCATGGTTTATCGGCCGGTGAGCCCTTAGGCATTACTGGATTTGATCAGTATGTGCGCCAATTGCAGCAGGTGTTGAATAATTATACGCCGCTGTTTAAGGGGCCAGTGGTTATGATGGGGCAAAGTACCGGTGCTGCTATTATTCTGACATTGCTGATTCAATCGGATCTGGAACAGAAACAGCGTTGGTCTCATGTAGGCTCGGTATTTCTGGCGCCACTGATCCGGCCGGTAGATTATTACTATATCCGCAGTGTTTATAGTGCGATGCACTGGTGCTTGCGTCGGGTGCGTCGGCGCTTTAGCGACAATTCGCATGATGCCACCTTTTTAAGCTTTCGTGAACATCATGATCCATTGCAGCACCGCTATATGGCGATCAGTTGGATAGGTGCCATGCTCAAGTGGGTAGCCGATATTGAAAAGACGGGCCCCTGTGCTGATAGGTTAATGGTTATTCAGGGGACGGATGACAGAACTGTGAACTGGCGTTACAACGTGGGTGTGCTGGATCAACTCTGTCCGGCGGCTGACTTGCGTTTGGTGCGTGATGCCAGGCATCAGCTAGTGAATGAATCCGATGAATACCGTGTGAAGGTGTTTACCCATATTGATGAGTTTTTGGCATCACGTTTAGCGGAATAGAGTAGAGCCTTCAGCAGCCGTAATCTGACTGCTGAAGGGAGCTGTCCTTAAACAGCTATCAGAACAGACGACGGCAACGGATAGTGCCTTCAATGCTGGCGAGCTTGTCCAGTGCCAGAGCCGAATAATCAGCATTCACATCGATAACTACATAGCCAACACTTTCGTTAGTTTGCAGGTATTGACCCAATATGTTGATGTCGTTGTCCGAGAAAATACTGTTGATGCGTGACAAAACACCGGGGATGTTCTGGTGAACATGCAGCAGGCGGTGACTGTCTGGATGACCTGGAAGAGCCACTTCGGGGAAGTTGACCGAAGTGATTGATGAGCCATTGTCACTGTAAGTGATCAGCTTTTCGGAAACTTCATAACCAATATTTTCCTGAGCTTCCATGGTGGACCCACCCACATGTGGTGTCAGGATCACATTGTCGAAACGTCGCAGCGGGCTGATGAATTCATCATTATTGCTGCGAGGTTCAACTGGGAATACATCGACGGCTGCACCCAGCAGCTTGCCGGATTCCAATGCATCACACAGAGCGTCGATATCAACAACATTGCCGCGCGAAGCATTCATAAATATGCTGCCTTGCTTCATCTGTGCAAACTGGGCTGCAGCCATCATATTACGGGTTGATGGCAGCTCAGGAACATGCAGGGTGACGATGTCACTGATGGCAAGCAGCTCAAACAGCGAGCTGACCGGTTTGGCATTGCCAAGGGGGAGTTTGGTGATCACGTCATAAAAATAGACGTCCATCCCTAACCCTTCGGCCAGAATGCTCAACTGCGTACCTATACTGCCATAACCGACAATACCGAGCTTTTTACCACGTATCTCGTAAGAATTTTTTGCCGTTTTCTGCCATTCACCACGGTGTGCGCAAGCATTTTTTTCTGGCACACCACGCAACAACAGAATGGCTTCTGCCAGCACCAGCTCAGCAACGGAGCGGGTATTGGAGTAGGGTGCATTGAAAACAGCTATGCCGGACAGGGTTGCCGCTGTCAGATCCACCTGATTGGTGCCGATACAGAAGCAGCCAACAGCAACCAGCTTTTCAGCCGCTGCAAATACGTTTGCGGTTAACTGGGTACGAGAGCGGATACCGACAAAATGCACATCCCTGATGCGCTCGATCAGCTCATCTTCGGTTAGTGAACCACTGTGGGTTTCGATATTGGTATAGCCGTTGGCATGAAAGGTATCGATGGCAGACTGGTGCACACCTTCCAGTAGCAGAATTTTGATTTTGCTTTTGTCCAGAGACGTGGTCTTACTCATGTTGGCAACTCACAGAATTTTGCGAAAAAATATCGCCATTTAATGTCAGGCGACGCATATTATCACATCAGCGACAAAGTGTGGGTGTTGATCTGCTCTGTAAATCATCTAAATATTCATCGTATGTTGAATCTGACTGATACTGGCAGGGTAGAAAATCTCCCTGTCGAGTGTGATGTTTTTAGCTTTTTATGCGGCTATGCAGTAATCTGAAACTATTCGGGTTAGCTGAATAGAAACTACAGCCGGAGCTGACCCCGGAAGGAGTGAGCATGTTGACTGATATCAGTGCATTATGTCAGCGATTATCAGCCTGTCTGGTTGTGGCTGTGTTGCTGTTACCCTCATCACTGGTCGCGCAGGATAACCGCCTGATGCTGGTGTATGTCAGTGAAATGACTGAGATGGATAGCGAAGAAAAAGGCAGCTATCCGCGGTTAGCTGGCTTGCTCAATCACTACCGTGCGAAGCCTGTCCCGGTGTTGTTTATCTCTGGTGGCGGTGGGCTGGCACCCAGCGCCATGTCTTCCTTGGATATGGGCGCCCATATCATAGATCTACTCAATTCACTTGAACCTGTGGCGATGGTCGCCGGCAAACGAGAATTCAGCTTTGGTGAAGATGAGCTGTCTTTACGTGCTTATGAAGCGGCGTTTCCGGTGATCGCTTCCAATTTGCATGACCCTCTGACCGGTAATAATCTGGATGGCATCAGTAATTCCTTATTGATGCAGCAGCGTGGTACCCGATTGGGCTTTATTGCGGTGATACCGCCGATTACCCATGAAGAGTATAACTTGCAGCGGGTAGAGGTACTGAACCCAGTTCAGAGCATAATTATACGGGCCGAACAGTTACGAGCGGCAGGCGCCGACCGAGTGATTCTGACGTATTCCTGTTGCTACCGGGATTATCTGGATTATTTCACCGCGCTAGACCAACTCTTGCATGACGGTATTATCGATCTGGCACTGGGTAAGGATGAACACCTTCTGTTGGCTGAGCATCAATTGGATAGCATGCATCCAAACCATATCTGGGTGACAGAGGGTGATCAGGTCGCCTTGGTTGACCTGAATCTGGCCACAGCGTCGGGGCAGCCTTTGTCGGTGCAGTGGCGTGCCGAAAGTATGAATGGTTATACAGCTGATCCTTATGTGATGCAGCAGGTGGAGGATTACCATCAGCGTCTGGAATTATTGCTGAATGAAGAGATAGGGCAGGTGGTAACCTCCTTTGAAACCCATCAGGCAGATGTCAGAACAGCCGAAAATCCATTGGGTAATCTGCTGGCGGATGTGATCCGTGACCATACGGGTGCTGATATTGGCCTTATCAATGGCGGTTTTATTCGCGGTGAACGCCGTTATGAGGTTGGTGACCGCCTGACGCGCCGGGACATCATGCGTGAAGTGCCGTTTCGTGATCAGATCGTATTGATCGACGTGAGCGGTGCCACGTTGCTGGCCGCACTGGAAAATGGATTCAGTCAGATCGAGGAGATCAAAGGCCGTTTTCCACATGTATCCGGCATGCAGATAACCTATGATTCCGGTCGTCCAGTGGGGCAGCGTGTCCAACAGGTGCTGGTTGCCGGACAGCCACTGGCTATAAACCAGCAATACCGTTTGGCAACACGCGAATTTCTTGCTACCGGTGGTGATGGATTCGCAATGTTCATCGACCAGCCACGCTTACGCTATACCGGTCAGATGACCCGCCTAGTCGCTGATATTCTGATGGATTACGTGCAAAAAAACCATGTGCTGGCCCCCACCGTTGAAGGACGATTGGTGGACATTCAACAGCCATGAGTTTGCCTGTCATACGCCTTGGACACAGTATCGTAACCCGGTTAACAGCGGCATTATTGATTTTTTTGTTGCTGTTTCTGGTTATGGCGGCGATTGCGTTTTATCGATCGGCTACTTTTGAAAATCTCTTGACCAGTATCGTGGCTACGGCCTTACCTGAGATACGTCAGTCCGCCATGCTTGCGGCCCATGTCAAAGAGCTGCCTTATCTGACAGAGCAGCTGTCCAGGGCCGAAAGCCAGGCCATGCGGCGTTTGGCATATCGTGATATAGAACAGAAAAGCAGGGATATTCAGCTGTTGCTTAGCGAGCAGCAAAACCAACAGCTAGCGCTCAAGTTCGATGCCATTCAACGTGAACTGATACACCTGAATGAGTTGATCGAACAGCACCTGTATTATCAGCAGGCAATCAGCGATGTATTGCAGGAAATCTATCGCTTTTATGATCAGGCGGAAATCATTGCACGTGATTCACGTGCCTTCCCAGAGTGGGCGCTTAATTTTTCCAGTATCATCGTTCGTGCCGGACAGGTACAAAATGTGCAACAGCTTAACGACATGCGTCAATTGACTGAGTTGATCCGTGATGATCTGGATAAACAGCAGTTTCTGCTGGATACACTGGATGCTAGCCTGCGTACTAATGCGATGACGCTTCAAGACAGCTTATCCTTGCTGTTACTGGATGAAACCGGTTTGATCGCGTTACGTTCGGAGCAACTGCGTATTAATGGCCGGGTCACGGGACGAACTCGCTTTATCCGCAGCATGGTGCAGGATTTTGGTTCCGAAGCTGAATACGTCACCTTGCAGAAGCAAGCCGAGTTGATTCATGCTGTAGACGCCATGTCTGAAACGCTCAGTCGCCAGACTTATTGGGTCGGCGTACTGTCAATTCTGGCCTTAGTGTTTTTGATCGCCATGATTTGGTGTATAAAGATTCAGGTGATCAACCGCTTGCAGCGTCTGAAGACCCTGGTGATGGCTCAAGTTGGCAGTCAGCCGGAACAGATCCACATTGATGGGCACGATGAAATCACCGAGTTGGCTAAGGCTTTTAATTTCTATGCCAAGCAGGTCAGTGAGCAGAATAATCGTGTCGAAGCTTTGTCACGCACAGATGGCCTCACGGGCATCAGTAACCGTCGCGGTTTTGATCATCAGTTGGAGCGTCTGGTAAATTTGTGTCGTGACCGAAATCTGCCTTTGTGTGTGTTGATGATCGATGTAGATTTTTTCAAGAACTATAACGATTTATATGGACATCAGGCGGGTGATGAGTGTTTGCGGCAAGTGGCTGATTTGCTGCGTAGAGTGGCTGGTCGTAGTCAGGATTTTGTGGCACGTTACGGGGGGGAGGAGTTTGTCTGCATTTTGCCAGAAACGGATATTCCCGCAGCCCAGCTTCTGGCTTCGGAAATACTGACAGCAACCAGCGCACTGAATATTGAACATAAAGGTAGTTTGGTAGCTGAATACCTGACTCTAAGCATAGGTATTACAGGCTGCGATGGCGAAAATATGCCTGCGGCTGATATCCTGATAGGGTTAGCCGATGCTGCACTCTACGAGGCCAAAGCCAAAGGACGTAACTGTATGGTGGAAAAACAATGTGGCATAGATGCCTAGTGCAGAAGTGGATTGCTCTTTTATGTCTGAGTACCCTTGCTTTGCTGGGCAGTCAGTTACAGGCTCAGGTTAATCAACTGCCAGCCGAGTCGACTAGTCATGTTTACCGGATCGGCATGCCCTTGGTACATGACGGGGAAGTAACAGCCCGCCTTTGGCAGCCTTTGGTAGACTACCTTAATCAGCAGCAGTCTCCAGCACAGTCATTTGAGCTGGTCGTGCTGGATCTGCAGGCCTTGGATACAGCTCTGGATCAAGGGGAACTGGACTTTATTTTTACCAATCCATCGCTCTATGTGCTCTACAGTTACCGTTATGGCTTGTCATCGCCACTAGCTACTCTGTTGAATAAAGAACAGGGTCAGAGTGTCAGTCAGTTTGCCGGTATCATCTTCAGTCGTGCAGACCGTTCCGATTTACGTCAATTAGCTGATCTGAAAGGTAAGCGCATTGCCACTGTGTCGCGTCAATCCTTGGCAACTTTTCAGATGCAAGCCGTTGAGCTCAAGCGTCAAGGTATCAGTCCTACTGACGAGATTGAACTGCTGGAAACCGGGTTGCCGTTACGGTCCGTCATCGATGCGGTGATGTCGCGCGAGGCCGACGCCGGTTTTATGCGTGCGGGTGTGCTGGAGCAGCTTCAGGCTGAAGGTCTGCTTGAGGTTGGCAGCTATAAGCTGATTGGATCGCAACAGCAGCCTGGCTTTCCATTAATGACATCCACGAGTCTCTATCCGGAATGGCCATTCGCAGCATTACCTCATACTGCGCCGGATGTGGTGCGCCTGGTGACAGCCAGTTTACTCAGCCTGCCTGCTAACAGCGAGGTCGCTCAGCAGTTGGGGATTGCCGGTTTTACCATTCCGGGAGACTACCGTGGTATAGACCGGCTGCTACGTGACTTGCGGCTGCCGCCTTTTGATCAGCAAGCGATTTTCACGCTACAAGAGATCTGGGCGCAATGGCAGCTCTATTGGGTGCTGTTGTTAATCGGTGCCGCCGCTTTTCTGATAGCCAGTATTTTGATTCTTCGGCATAAAAACCGGCATCTGGCGGTGTCTCAGCAATGCAACCAGCAGATTACAGAGCAACTGCGTCAGAACGAGTTGCTGTTGAATCATGCGCAGCATGTCGCCTGTATCGGTAGTTGGGATTATGATCCTGAAACGGGACTTTTTAACTGTACCGAGCAAATGCGGTTGATGTTTGGTCTTTCAGAAGATCAACCGATTTGTCTTGATGATTTTATGGCACAGATTATTCCAGAAGATATAGATCATACCCAGCAGTCCTGGAATCAGGCTTTAGCCGGGCAGGAATATGAACTGGATTACCGCGTACGTTTGGGTAGTGATGTGCGTTGGTTACATGAAAAATTGCATATCATCCGCAACTCCCATGGCGAGATGGTGCGCTTGATGGGCACTGTCCAGGATGTGACCGATAAAGTCGAGTATGAGCAGCATATCGAGTCACTGGCTTTTAATGATGCACTGACTAAAATTCCTAACCGTGCCTGGTTGCAGGAGCAGTTACAGGATGTATTGCAGGACCGGGCTGAGCAACCCTATTCTGCATTGTTGATTTTATTGAATATAGATCGCTTTAAAACCATCAATAATGCCCGTGGCAGTCGCTTTGGTGATGCGTTGCTGATCGCGGTTGGGCAGCGCCTCAGTCAGTGTAAACTGTTTGGTGTTGAGGTAGAGGTTGCCCGAGTAGCGGGTGATGAGTTTGCCATCCTGGTGCAGTCTGATCGCTTAGCGGATATGCAGGTCACTGCGCTTGAAATCACCTTGGCTGACCATTGTAGCCAGACCTTTGACGCCCCGTTTCTAATTGATGACGAGCCCATCAGTATATCGATCAGTTCCGGTGTGACGCGTTTCCCGGAAGAAGATGACCTGATTACAGCCGAGCTGGTATTTCAGCGTGCCAGTATGGCGCTGACTCATTCGCGTTTGGAGGGTGGCGGCCAACTGACCTTTTTTGAATCGCCGATGAGTGAGGCGGCCGGTTACCGCTTTCGTCTGGAGCGTGACTTGAATCGTGCCCTGGAACAGAATCAGCTGCGCTTGTTCATGCAGCCACAATTCGATGGTCAGGGCTATAAACGTGCCGCTGAATTACTGCTGCGCTGGGAACATCCGGAACTGGGTATGATCTCACCGGCTGACTTTATTCCTATTGCTGAGTCATCCAATCTGATAGTGGATCTGGATATCTGGGTGATGGACCAGGCCTGCAGCTTGATGCAGCAGGCGAAGGTTATGGGAATAACCTTGCATCTGGCTGTGAATATCAGCCCTCGGCACTTCTGCAATCAGGCTTTTGTACCCTGGATGAAGGCCGTGCTGGAGCAACAGGGTGTGAATCCGGAACAACTGATGTTGGAGGTGACGGAGGGGTTGTTTCTGAATGACATAGATAGTGTATCTGCCAAAATGCAGGAGTTGAGGCAGTTAGGGCTGCGTTTCTCCATTGATGATTTTGGTACCGGTTACTCGTCGCTCGCTTATTTGAAGCGATTGCCGGTCAGCGAAATCAAAATAGATCGCAGTTTTGTCCAGGATGCGCCCAAAGAACCTGACGATGCTGCGTTAATTGAAGCGATTCTGGCTGTCGCTGACAAGATGCAATTGCAGGTGGTTGCTGAGGGTGTGGAAACACTTGAGCAGGCCGAGTTTCTCAAGGTCAGAAGCGAGACAATTCTATTTCAGGGCTACTTCTACGGTCGGCCCGCTCCGGTGCAGGATTGGTTGACACGATGGCAGGAAAACACTCTGCAATCCTGCACTTGAGCGGCTAGACAAGCATCAATCACGAATCTGATCGGCGAGAAACTCGATAAAAGTTTGATTGGCACGGGACAAATACCCGCCTTTGCGCCACGCCAGCGATAAGTCCAGCAGGACAGGTTGAGAAAACGGCCGAGCAACCAGTGCTGGTTCATCCCGAATAACCATTTGCAGGAGGGTCGAAATACCAAAGCCCTGTTTAACAATCTGTTTGATCAAGGGAATAAGGTTGGTTTCGAAACCGATATGTGGCTGTAAACCTGTCTCTAGCAACAGACGGTTGATTACTTCACGATGAAAGTAACCCTCTTTAAACAGTACCAGTTCCTGGGCAAAAAAATCTTCCGGTGTGATGCTCTTACAAGCCGCAAGCGGATGATCATCTGCCATCACTACCATCATTTCCTCATGTAAAAATGGGCAGAGTTCCAGCTCGTTGGTGGGTGAGTCTTCAACAATCACGCCTATATCGATTTCGCCACTGAGTAACATCTGCTGTAGCTTGCGGGTGCCTGCTTCAATGACAGAAATTTGCAGGTCTGGGTAACGGTGGCGAAAGGCCATCAGAATAGGGGGGAAATAATAAGATCCTAACATGCCGGGAATACCGATGCGCACTTCGCCACGCTTCAATCCACTCAGTTCCTGCATAGCCTGCTCGGCTTCATCTGCGGCCATCAAAACCCGTCGTGCGTGCATCAACAGCTCCCGGCCTTCGTCGGTTAGGCTGATTTGACGGTCATGGCGATGGAACAGTGAGATGGACAGGGTCTGCTCCAGTTTCTGGATGGCCATGCTGACAGCCGGTTGAGCCAGATTCAGTTGCTCAGCCGCCGCCGTAAAGCTGCTTAGTTCGGCTACTCGGACGAAATAGCGTAGGTGTTTTAGATTCATTATCAATTTCTCTTATCGTACTTATCATTAGTATATATTTTTATGATGCTTTTGCCACTGCTAAGCTAGCCTTAGGTTAATACAGGTAAGCAGCATGATCGAAACCACCAGCCCACAATTCTGGCGAGCCACTTTGGCTTTGTGTCTCGCCTCCTTTATCACCTTTGCCAATCTGCATGGTATGCAGCCGTTATTGCCGATGCTGGCCGACAGTCTTGATCGAACAGAGTTGGAGATTAGCCACGCCTATACTATTGCCACTTTGGTGCTTGGTCTGTCGTTACTGGTATATGGGCCAGTATCGGACGTACTCGGTCGACGTGGCATCTTGCTACTAACCCTGGCAGGTGTTGCGCTGACAACCCTGGGGCTGGGATTTGTCGATAACTATCATTCGTTGTTTTGGTTGCGTGCCTTGCAAGGTTTTTTTCTGGCTGGGGTGCCCGCCGTGGCCATTGCTTATATGGGCGATGAGTTCAGTCGTCCTGCACTAATGACGGCGGTTGGGCTTTACATTGCCAGTAATTCACTTGGGGGAGTGACCGGAAGGTTACTAGCCGGAGCCGTAGGTGATTGGTTGGGCTGGTCTGAAGTGTTTCTGTTATTGGGTGTATTCAGTACTCTGGGTTTGTTGTTGGTGATTCGATTGTTGCCGCCATCCAGTCACTTTAGTCCCGTGGCGTTCCGGCCGCAGCGCATGTTGCTGGATCTGTTGGGGCATCTTCGCAACCCGGTGTTGTTTATTGCCTATCTGATTGGTGGGCTGAACTTTCTGATCTTTTTGAATCAATATACCTATATTACCTTTGTGCTGGCGGCAGAGCCTTTTAACCTTTCGGCTACCTGGATCGGGTTGTTATTTATGACCTATCTGACGGGTACTTTTGGTTCGCTGATCTCCGGGCGTTTGAGTCGACGTTTTTCAGCACCCCTGTGCATGGCTCTCGGCATAGTTGTACTCATGCTGGGTACACTACTGACACTGGCTGGTACCTTACCTGCCATCATTTGCGGCTTCTTTATTAACAGTTTTGGTTTCTTTTTAACCCATTCTGTTGCCAGTAGCTGGGTCAGTCAGCATGCCGTCAAAGCACGGGCCAGTGCATCGGCACTGTATCTGGTGTTTTATTATGTCGGCGCCAGTGTTGGTGGCTTTTATCTGCATCCTTTCTGGCAACTGGCGGGATGGAGCGGCATTGTCGTTGGCTCACTATTGATCTTTTTGATCACCCTGAGTTGTGCGATGATACTGCTTTATTGGCAGCGTTCAGGGCGGGTTTCGGCTTTAGCTGGATGAAAAAATACTCAGGAGAATCCATGGATTATCAGCATCAGTTTATTGAAGGACACACTAATCTGCCAGTCGGTAAGGTGGTCTGTATAGGACGTAATTATGTCGAGCATGCCAAGGAGTTGAATAATCCAGTTCCGGATGAGCCACTGCTGTTTATTAAGCCCTCTACGGCAATTACTCCCTTGTCTCAGTCGATTGTCTTGCCGCAGGATCGAGGCGGTTTGCACTATGAAACAGAGTTGGCAATTCTGATTGGTGAACGATTAACGCGGGCCAGCGAAGCTGATGCTGTCAAGGCTATAGCCGGAGTGGGTTTGGCGCTGGACCTGACTCTGCGTGATTTGCAGTCGGCCCTCAAGGCGAAAGGCTTGCCCTGGGAAAAGGCCAAGGCATTTGATGGCAGCTGTAGCTTATCCCCCTTTGTGGTTCCAACGGGTCTCGATTTGACGCAGTTGGAGTTGTCCTTGTGGATTAATGACCAGTTGCGTCAGCAGGGAAATACAGCACAGATGTTACTGCCTGTTACTGCCTTGCTGGCTTATATCAGTGAGTGGTTTACGTTGTTGCCCGGCGATGTAGTCTTAACCGGAACACCAGCCGGAGTGGGAGAATTGCACGCGGGTGATAAGCTGTGCTTACAGTTAGGTCAGCTAGTCAAAGCTGAAACGCGGGTGGTTAAATAAACTAAACGACAAAACATTACTAATTGTATGGAAACAAAAGATTAACAGCTGCCTTTAAAACTGCTATGGTGCGTTTTAAAAATGCCGGAGTGGAACGTTGGGGCAGCTGAAAACAACGCATTTACAGCAAAAAATTGTACGCTTTGTAGCCGTTGGTATCCTGCTGACCGGTTTGTTGCTGAGTGCGGTCGCGGTGTTTCAGATCTATTACGAAACCCAACGTGTGACTGAGCAGTTGACCTCTGCCATTAGTGCCAGTTTGCCGCAAAATGTTCCCCTACCCAAAAGTGATCTAACCCTTTCTGCCTATCGGGTTCTGGCAAGTTCTATCATGATGACGCTAGCCATACTGGTGGCTGGGACCTGTTTAATCACCTACAAAATTCGTCCTCTACTGCGACAGCTGGATCAGTACAATCAACAGCAGCAGCTTTCCGAACAGCGTATTCATTACCTTGTACATCATGACCAACTGACGGGGCTGCCTAACTGGTCACAGCTTTACGACAGCCTGTGTGAGCGTATGAGTGAGGTGGCGCAACAACAAGATCAGCAATTGGCGGTTTTGTTCATTAATCTGAGTCGTTTCAAGGTGGTGAATGAAAGCCTGGGCCATGATGCAGGTAACCAGGTGTTGATGCTGATGGCTGACCGTCTTAAGCAGTTAGCGCGACCAGATGATTTGCTGGCGCGGGCTGGTGGTGATGAGTTCCTGCTGTGTGTCAAAGTCACTCAGAGCGAGCCACCGATAGAGGTATTAGCGCAGCAGATACTGGATAGCCTGAAACAGCCTTTTGAGCTGGAGGGCAAAACTATTTACTTGGAAGCCACCGTAGGTATCAGTCTATTTCCGGATAATGGTGTTCATGCTGATGCGCTGCTGCGTCATGCCGATGCCGCCCTGACACGTGCCCGACGTCTGGGGCAGGGTCGCTATCAGTTCTACGAAGCCGATATGAGTGAGCAAAATCGCGAAAAGTTTGAGTTGGAAACGGATCTGCGAGGTGCACTGGAGCGTGAAGAGTTCGAAGTCTACTATCAACCTCAGATTGATCTGCAAAGTCATTGTATTTCTGGTGCCGAAGCGCTGATCCGCTGGAATCACCCCACACGGGGGCGAGTCTCACCAGATCAGTTTATCCCTATAGCTGAAGAAACCGGGCTGATTCATGCCATAGGTCATTGGGTGCTCGAAGAATCATGCCGTCAGGCACGTATCTGGCAGGAGGAAGGGCACTTTTTGAAAGTATCCGTTAACCTGTCGGCACTGCAACTGAACAGTGGCGATATTGTTAATGTCGTTCGTACAGTGTTGGAACAGACTGGGCTGGAGTCGCGCTGGCTGGAGTTGGAGTTGACCGAGAGTTATCTGTTTGAGAATTTTATCCGCAGTGCGCGGGTATTGAAGCGCCTGCGTTTGTTAGGTGTGACTTTGGCATTGGATGATTTTGGTACCGGCTACTCTTCACTCAGTTACTTGCGTCGTTTAACCCTGCATCGTCTGAAAATTGACCGTAGCTTTGTTAAGGGTTTGCCGGGTGATCCGGGAGACCTTGCAATCGTTAATACCATTATTGCCATGTCGAAAAGCCTCGGACTGGAAGTGGTGGCTGAAGGGGTGGAAACCGCTGAACAACGTCAAAGTCTGGCAAAGCTGGGCTGTCATACTTATCAGGGTTACCTCTATGCAGCACCTGAGTCGGCTTTCGCCTTCCGTACCCGACTTTCTGATTTTAAACTTGCGAAGCAGTACTAAAGTACTGCTTTTTTGATGCTGATGCAGAATAGCCACATAGCAATCTGACCCGCTAGTATCAAGGCTTCTAAACGTGATTGCTTCAGTCACACCTATAAAAACAAGAGGCTCTATCATGATATACGCACAGCCTGGGCAGGAAGGTGCCCTTATCTCTGTAAAACCCCGCTATGAAAACTTTATTGGTGGCCAATGGGTGGCCCCAGTTAAGGGTCAGTACTTTAAAAACATTTCTCCTGTAACCGGGGAAGCCTTCTGCGAAATCCCTCGCTCTAGCGCAGAAGACATTGAATTAGCCCTGGATGCCGCACACGCCGCAAAAGCCGCGTGGGGAAAAACCTCAGTTACTGAACGTTCCAATATGCTGCTGAAGATTGCTGACCGTCTGGAGCAGAATCTTGAAAAGATTGCCGTGGCAGAAACCTGGGACAATGGTAAAGCCGTTCGTGAAACTCTGAATGCCGATGTACCCCTGGCCGTGGATCACTTTCGCTACTTTGCTGGCGCGATTCGTGCGCAGGAAGGCTCTATCGGTGAGATAGATCACAATACCGTCGCCTACCATTTCCACGAACCCCTGGGCGTAGTGGGACAGATTATCCCCTGGAATTTTCCGCTGTTGATGGCGGCCTGGAAACTCGCTCCGGCGCTTGCCAGTGGTAACTGTATTCTACTCAAACCCGCCGAGCAGACACCCTGGTCAATCCTGGTGGTGATGGAGCTGATTGCAGATCTGCTACCACCTGGGGTGCTGAATGTGGTCAATGGCTATGGTGCCGAAGCCGGTCAGGCGCTGGCTACCAGTAAGCGCATTGCCAAGATCGCCTTCACCGGCTCAACGCCAGTGGGCTCACATATTCTTAAGTGTGCAGCCGAAAACATTATTCCATCTACTGTTGAGCTGGGCGGCAAGTCACCCAATATCTTCTTTAAAGATGTGATGGATTTTGAAGACAATTATCTGAGCAAATGTATCGAAGGTGTTGTGCTGGCGTTCTTCAATCAGGGTGAGGTCTGTACCTGTCCATCACGCTTGTTGGTACAGGAAGATATTTACGATGAGTTCATCGCTAAAGTCATTGAACGCACCAAGATGATCAAACGCGGCAATCCATTGGATACTGATGTGATGGTGGGTGCACAAGCCTCGGAAGAGCAGTTTAAAAAGATCATGGGTTACTTTGATATTGGCCGTGAAGAAGGTGCTGAAATTCTGATCGGCGGTGATAAGGAACAACTGGACTCCAGTCTGAACCAAGGCTTCTATATCCAGCCAACCCTGATCAAGGGACATAACAAAATGCGCGTGTTCCAGGAGGAGATCTTTGGCCCGGTTGTGTCAGTGACCACCTTTAAAGATGAAGCGGAAGCTCTGGAGATAGCCAATGACTCGGAGTTCGGTCTAGGTGCTGGTCTGTGGACCCGTGATATGAACCGTGCTTACCGTATGGGACGGGGTATCGAAGCAGGTCGAGTATGGACCAACTGCTACCATCATTATCCAGCACATGCGGCCTTCGGTGGTTATAAAAAATCCGGAGTGGGGCGTGAAAACCACAAGATGATGCTTGATCATTATCAGCAGACCAAAAATATGCTGGTGAGTTATGATACCAATCCGATGGGATTTTTCTGATCTGAGATTTGTGTAAACCGCTATACTTACAGCGCCTGCCGGTTACCACCGCCAGGCGCTTTTGTTTACAGGAAGCCAGCTATGTTAGATCCGCTCGCAAAACTACCGGTATTGACTGCCATGTCAGATGCCACCGATGTCGTCCTCGCAGCTGAAACGCTAGCGGCGGCCTTGTGTCATGCTGAGCTGGAATGTGTGGTGTTTTTTTGCTCAGCCGAATATCCCTTGCCGGAATTGGCCATTGCTCTGAATAGTGCTTTTGGTGATACACCGCTGGTTGGTTGTACCACCGCCGGAGAGATTACCCCACGTGGTTATGACCGGGGCAGCATCGTCGCATTGGGTTTTGATCGTCGCTGGTTCAGTATCGAGACTGCATTGATCGAAGCTTTGGATGACTTCAGTTTGCTCCAGGCGCAGCAGCAAGTTGATCAGTTGATCAGCCACATACACCAGCGGCAAGGGGTGGTTCAACCGGGTCGTTTTTTTGCCATGACACTACTTGATGGCTTGTCGAGTCAGGAAGAGCTGGTATTAGTGGCACTGGATTCAGCGCTGGGGAGCATTGCGCATTTTGGAGGCTCAGCAGGTGATGATATCCAATTGGCCGGAACACATGTTTTTGTAAACGGGGCATTTCATACTCAGGCGGCGGCACTAACATTGGTGCGTACCTCGCTGGATTTTGAGGTATTCACCACCCATCATATGCAAAGCCTGGCGCATAAACTGGTGGTAACTGCCGCTGATCCAGATAGCCGCTGTGTCTATGAGCTGAACGCTGAACCTGCTGCACAGGTGTATGCTGATATGCTGGGCCTGCATCCGCAGCAGCTCAATCCGAATGTGTTTGCACTGCATCCGCTGGCGGTGAAGCTGGGGCATGAATATTACGTACGCTCGATCCAGAAGGTTAATCCAGACTTAAGCCTGACCTTCTATTGTGCGGTAGGTAATGGCATGGTGCTGACGGCGATGCAACCTCAGCCCATTCTGCCGGATCTGGAAAAACGTTTTGCTGCTATAGAAAGCCGTATTGGAAAACCACTGATCACACTGGGTTGTGATTGCTTTCTGCGCCGTCTTGAAACCGAGCATCTGGACAGTCTAGACGAGGCATCCAGCTTTTTCCGTCACCATCGTGTAATTGGTTTCAATACCTACGGTGAGCATTTTGATGGTGTGCATATTAATCAAACCTTCACTGGAGTCGTCATTGGCGAGGCAGAAAACTGATGGACGATAGCACACAGCCAGATCAGCATGAGCTACACAGCTTACGGCTTGAAAATCAGCGCCTGAGAAAAATTAATGCGGCACTGATTGAACGCGTAGAGGCTGGTAGTGCATTTAATGCAGCGCCTTATGCGGCTTTTGAGCATTCGGCTGCCCTGGCCGAGCAGGTGCGGGAGCGTACCGAAGCGCTTTCGGTGGCCATGGCTGAGCTGCGGCAAACTAATCAGGCACTCATGCAGGCTAATATTTCACGCACCAAGTTTTTGGCGGCCGTCAGTCATGATTTGTTACAGCCTCTGAATGCAGCTCGCCTGTTTACCGGTGCCTTGCTGGAGCGGCCTTTGTCCGAAGAACTGGAGCCTCTGGCAAATGCTATTCACCGTTCGCTGCAAGATGTCGATAGTCTGTTGGGCACACTAGTGGATATGTCTCGGCTGGATGCTGGTGTAATCAAACCGGATATCAGTGTATTTCCGTTATCTGATCTGCTGGACAATCTGGCAACAGAGTTTCACCAGATCTGTGAAGCCGAGGGGCTGTATTTTGACTATGTCAGGAGTTCGACGGTCGTTTCAACCGATCTGGTGCTGCTGGCACGGATACTGAGAAATTTTCTTACCAATGCGGTGCGCTATACCCCGGCAGGTGGTCGAGTATTGCTGGGGTGTCGCCGACGCGCCGGGGGCGTGCAAATACAAGTTGCAGATACAGGTTTTGGTATTCCGGCTAATAAATTGGATGAGATTTTTTTGGAGTTTCAGCGGATTAAACCCAATCCTGCGCTGCAGGATCGTGGTCTGGGTTTGGGACTGGCAATAGTAGACAAAATTGCCAGTATGCTCGAACACCCAGTGGCCGTCAGTTCTGAAGAAGGTAAAGGATCAGTGTTTGCTGTGTTACTGCCACTATCGCAGTTTGAGTACCAGCCGTATTTACCTGACCGGCACCAAAGCAGTGATCAGCAGGTGTTGCAGGGCAGTCGTATCTGGGTGCTGGATAACGATCCCGCTATCTGTACGGCAATGCAGTCTCTATTACAAGGCTGGGGTTGTCAGGTACAAACGGCCGAGAGCAGTGCTGTGTTGCAGAACTATTTCGCTTCAGAGCCGCAGGGGCCTGATTTGTTGATTGCGGACTACCATCTGAATGAGCCAGACTCAGGCCTCACATTGGTAGAGAAATTACTACAGCAGTATGTGGCCAGTTCGGCTGTACTGATGATTACGGCAAACCATACCAGTGTACTGCGTCAACATGTTCGCAATGCCGGCTATCGAATGTTGAATAAACCGGTTAAGCCATTGAAGCTGAAAGTTACTATTGCGCACCTGCTTAGACAGGCAATGGATGTCAGCGACGTATGATAGTTGAAAAATCCAGGTCGTTGGCCGCCAGAATAGCCTGTACGCGGTTGTTGACGCCCAGCTTTGCCAGAATTGCAGATACATGGGCCTTGACGGTGGTCTCAGCAATGTTCAGGTGAGTGGCTATCTGCTTATTGGATTCACCCTTGACCATGCGTTCTAATACTAACAGTTGTCGGCGGGTCAGACTGAATAGCAACTCCATCGACAGGCTTGGACGGGTTTGCGTGGTGGGTAACGGAGTTTCCTGAGTTTTGCGCATGATACTGGCTGGTAGATAAACTTCACCCTGAAGAATCTGCTGTAACGCCGTAGCCATCTCATCACGTGCCGCTGATTTGGCAATAAAACCCGCTGCACCCTGATTAAGTGCCTTCAGAACCGTTTGTTTGTCTTCCTCAGCCGAGATGATCACCACTGGAATAGTCGGTGCTTCACGACGTAGCGCTGATAATCCGTCCAGACCATGCATGCCGGGCATATTGATATCCAGCAGGATTAAATCCATATCTTCGTGTGCCTGGGCTAATACCAGTGCATCGTCCAGAGTGCCAGCTTCGATGATTTCCGGATTGGTTAGCGCCGCGCTTATGACATTGATCAGCGCTTCTCTGAACAAGGGATGATCATCTGCAATCAGTAGTTTAATCACGTACCGCATCCTTTTTTATGCAGTACTTTACACTAATTTCACTGTATGAGGCTAAAAAAATAGGAGAGGAATGGCTTGCCAGGTAAAGGCTGCGTAGCACCTATTGGCTGGTAAACTACGCAGTTGGGTGCATTAGGACATGGAGTAGAGTTCAGTGCTAAAGTCTGGATATCCCTGTTCTAAACGTTCAGCCAGTGCCGTACCGGCAGGCGTAATAAAAATACCCCGAGACTTACCGGCTGCTATTTTCAGATAGCCTTTGTCTTGCAACACCAGCATGTGTTGAAAAAACGCATTGTATTCCAGTTCACTGAACTGGTTTCTGAGTGTTAGCATCACCGGTGGAAAAACGCCGTTGCGTTTACCCAGTCGCTTCAGTGCAATCAGAATGTTCATTTCTATCGTGCTGATCATAGGTAATCACCCGTATAATTGATCAAAGTATAACCAATTATATACGACTTATGTTGCAGTGCAACATATTTTTGCCTTTTCTGACAAAAATACTCGGATAAGAAGGGGTTTAGACTTTAGTTGGGTATTGTAACGTGTTTTTAATCGGAGTTTTACCCCTTCTCTGATTGTTGAGGGTAGAATAAATAGCAATATTAAATGTTGATAAAAGGCATATTGATGATTTTTTTATGGATTAAGCTGTTACATATTGTGGCTATGACCAGTTGGATGGCAGGTATTTTTTATTTGCCACGCATCTATGTGCATTATGTAGAGGGACGTGTTGTTGGTCAGGATGTTGCGCGGCTGGAAATTATGGCCCGTAAGTTGTTTGGCTTTATGACGCTGATGGCGTTGCTGACACTGATTTTTGGTTTATGGCTGTGGTTGGGTTATGGTTTTCGTGGTGGCTGGGTGCATGCAAAACTCCTGTTTGTTGGTTTTTTGATTGGATACCATGGGTGGTGTTTCAGTTATCTTAAGCGCATGCAGGCGGGTAAGCTGACCCAGAGTGGTCGCTATTTCCGTTTATTCAATGAGCTGCCGTTGTTGATATTTATACCGATTCTTTATTTTGTGTTGATGAAGCCATTCTAGAGCCAGGGTCTGGATGCTGTCGGATGATCCGGTTGCGTCCGGAAGCTTTTGCCAGGTAGAGGCGTTCATCAGCCAGCAGTAACAGGCGATCCGGGCGGGTTTCTCCTGGTATAGGGATTTCTGAGGCTACTCCGATACTGAGTGTAATCCACTCACTGCAACTGGAATAGGCATGTGGTAGTTGAAGTTTGGCAATATTTTCCTGCAGTCGGCATGCCAGTTTGTAGGCTCCTTGCAAATCTGTTCCTGGAAGAATGCAGACAAATTCCTCACCGCCATAGCGCGCTACCAGGTCATCTGGTCTGGTTACAGTTGTCAGCATAGTGCTGGCAACCTGCTGCAAGCACTCATCCCCCGCGGCATGACCATAGTTATCATTAAAGGGTTTGAAAAAATCGATATCCATAAAAATCAATGCCACTGGCTGTTGTTGTTCTAGTGCCTCTTGCCATAGTTGTTCCAGTTGGGTGTCGAAGTGACGACGGTTTGCCAAGCCGGTTAGTCCATCAATGCTTGATAGTGTATGCAGGTGATCACGTTGATCCAGGCCTGTTTGAAAGGCTTTCAACAGGTTATCAAGTCCTTTGACCAGATGGTCTAGTTCATCGCCTTTATTGTATTTCAGATATGGCCTATGCCATTTGCCGGGCTTTTCCGGATTGATGGTTTGCAGAGCATTGTAAACGCGTAGTAATGGGCCAGTGATTAAAAAGGCGAAAACCCAGACTACTAATAATACAATACCCAGGGTCTTCAGCAGGCTGAGTGTAAAGATCAACAGGCTGCGTTGAGTAAAGTTCTGACCTAATGTCTGCAGGGCAAGTGTCAGTTCCAGTTCTCCTACCAGTCGCCCTGCATCACCCGATTGGACACGATACTCAAGAGCTTGTTGGTAGCTAAGGATGTCTCCAAATAGATATTTGTAGAGAGGATTTGCTATCTCTTCAGCTTCGCCAAGGCTGTACATAACCCGGCCAAAATCATCTCGTAGCTCTACTTTGGCTAGAGTTTCACCGGAGTACAGGCCGGTAACTACCTGTTCGGCCAGCTCCGGATTCAGCTGAAAGGCCGCTTCAGCAGCAGTAGCCTCTACCAACTTGAGCATTTGTCGGGTTTGATTCTGTACTTCGCCGCGCATGCTGCGTGTATCTATGATCAGCTCAATGGAGCCAGCAATGAAACTGAGCGTTAGCCCTGCCAATAGTGTAGCCAGTGCCTGTTTCGTGGTCAGGCTGCGACGACGGGATACGCCCCTTGGGCGCTTGTAAGGCTGTTCATCCTTGAGGCTCACTCACTTATCTCTCTGTTCTGGGTTGGCGTTAGTAGTTCACCTTGCTCTTTCAGGATTGTTTCCAGGGTAGTTTGTATGCGTTGCTGTAGCCGAGGTGGGAGTGACTTATGGCAGGCCAGGTAGAGGGGGACTTCATTAAACACAAATAACCTCTTCAGTGCAGTCCCTTGCCGCTCGGCCAAGTAGTTAGCCGAGGCGACACCTGTGATCCAGACATCAATCAGATCAGTGTTCAGGCGGTCCAGGTTTTCACTATCTGTGGTTGCTAGAATCAAGTTGTGACCTTGGTTTTGAACATACTCCCCTACGGCATCCTCACGAAAACTACCGATACGTAATCCGGTCAGGTCATCCAGATTACTTGCTTCAAGGGGAGAGGAGGCCAATGAGAAAGCACCCCACTGGTTGCTTAATAAGGGCCCAATCCAGGCAAACTGGGCTTCTCGTTCGGGGGTGCGCGTGGTTGAGTAGACGCAGGTATTTTCAAGCATCTGGGCTTCGGTCAGTGAGCGAGCCCAAGGTAATAACTGAAACTCGGCCACAAACCCGCTACGTTGCAATAGGTGTCTAAGCAGTTGAGTTGCTGTACCCCGGATTTCGCCCTGCTCGTTGATGTAGTTATAGGGCGGGTACTCTTCCGTGACCAGCCTGAGTCGTGGCAGTTCTCCTTTGGCTTCGTCCACGGCGGCTTGCAGTTGAGCTGTCAGGCTAGGGTCTGTATCAATATTAAGGGCAAAATACAGAGAGGCCTCACTAAGGGTATAAACCGCTTCAAACGCTTGGCGTTCGTAACCCTGAGTATCCATCAGCCAAAAAGCAACATCTTCACCGTAAGCCCAGAGGTCGACACGATCGGCGTCGAGCATCGCCAGTGCGCTGGTATTGCTAATCGCTGTGTGGATGCGAGCCGGATCTACGCCCAGTTCCTGCAATCGTTGAGCGCCGATGTCTTCATGTATGACGGCAATTCGCAGGTCAGACTGATTCAGTGCATCAATACTATCAATTTGAATGGCTTTGGCTTTGCGTGCCATCAGTACTACACGGGCAGCCGAAATGGGGCCTACCCATTGAAACAACGTTTCGCGCGCATCTGTACGGGTGGTAGAGAAAAGTACGCTATTGGGTGTGTTGAGCACAGTTTCATAGCCGCGAGCCCAGGGCAGCAGTTCTATGCTGTTTCGGTCCAGTTGCCTGTCATCGAGTTCGAATGCTCGCTCCAGAAGTTCTACAGCAATGCCATGTAGCTTGCCGTTTTCAGCATAGTTGTAGGGAGGGTACTCTTCCGTTATGAATCTGAGTTGATCCAAGCCAGCTTGTGCGTATGCTGGCAGAGCATGCATCAGAACCAGTAGAAACAACCAGTTGCGCATAGGCTATCCATACCTGTGTCAATGAACCTAGTTATAAATGGCGTAATTGTTGTCGTTACGGCGGCGTTTTAGTGTGTAGGTATTGTTTAGAAAATACACAATGATGCTCAGATATACAAGCACTTCTGTTAGGTGGGACGGATAGATTTTGTTTAAATCAGCGGTGATGGCGGAGCGCGTTAATCCGTGCCTCAAGGCGTTCGGTGGCATCGCGCAGTTGGTCAACGGCTTCAAGAAAACCCTCTATCTCAGCACGAGGCGGTAAGATGCCCAACTCTTCTTGGAGGTATTCTACACTGTTGGCTGTCAGGCTGTGTTGGATGTTGCTAGCCTGCTGTTTTTGGTTACGAATAAAGCTCGCCAAAGGCTGAGCAAAGGTGTCGCCAACTAGGTCGCCGAGCCAGGCTTCCCAGTCAATACTGAAATTTTTCAATAAGTTACTGAACTCTGTTGCCAGGCCTGTATCACCACTGATCGAGATGCCCTTTCCAAAGAGTTTATCGCTAGAGTTTTTAGCGCTAGCCATCTGGATAAAATCCTGGGCTTTGCCTGTTAGGGTGAGATCGGCAGGACCCTCGCTATGCAAAAAAAGATCAAGGCCAGCGGTGCCAGGAAACAGCGTTATTGTCAGGGTTGGCTGGTTGATCTCCAGGCGTATTGCTTTGCCTGACAGTGCAGCAAGGCGCCTTAGGGTTCTGGGGTCCTGTTGCAGTAGCTGATTAAGGCTGGTTTCAGCGCTACCCAACAGGGCAGCAGACAACATCTGCACAGACATAGGTGCTCCCTCAGGGTTTGATGCCGGTATGCAGGGCAACTACACCGCCGGTCATATTCTCGTAGCGACAATTGACCAATCCTGCGGCCTCCATCATCGTCTTCAGGGTTTCCTGATCCGGATGCATGCGGATGGACTCTGCCAGGTAGCGATAACTGTCAGCATCGTTAGCAATTATTTTGCCCATTTGCGGCAGAATATTGAACGAGTAAAAATCATACAGCTTGGTCAGGGCCGGGTTCTGTGTTTTGGAAAATTCCAGCACCATCAGCTTGCCGCCAGGCTTCAATACCCGCTGCATAGAGCGCAGGGCGGCATCTTTGTCGGTGACATTACGCAGGCCAAAGGCGATGGTGATAATATCAAAGGTGTTGTCGGCAAATGGCAGGGCCTCGGCATTGGCCTGGATGTATTCTACATTACCGGCTGTTCCGCTATTGATCAGCTTATCCCGCCCCACCTTTAGCATGGAGTCATTGATGTCGGCCAGCACAACCTTCCCGCTTGGGCCGGTGATTCGAGAGAATTTTTTCGTCAGGTCGCCAGTGCCGCCAGCTATGTCGAGGATGCAGTGACCGGTACGCGCACCACTACGTTCAATGGTGATACGTTTCCACAACCTGTGTACACCACCTGACATCAGGTCATTCATGAGATCGTATTTTCCAGCTACAGAATGAAAAACATCGGCAACCTGGCGCACTTTTTCCTCAGCCGGTATTTGCCGAAAACCGAAATCGGTGGTGTTGTGCTGATTTTTCTCGTTCATGCTGTCTCTGCCTGTTGAGTGAAGTTGGCATTGTAGCGCTGACAAACGGGTTTGTCCTGTTATTAACTGTGGGGTATTAACCACGGGAGCTTTAACTGCGGGCAATCAGTCCGCCATCACGTGAGCCACCGCTTTCCGCCAGCTTGGTCAAATAGCGCTGCCAGTAATCAGCGTGATTATGCGCCAGATCATGCAGGTATTCCCAGGTATACAAGCCCGAGTCATGACCATCGTCAAAAACTATTTTCAGAGCGTAATTACCGCTGGGCTGAACAGAGCGGATAGCGACCAGTTTTTTGCCAGTTTGCAGCGTTTCCTGTCCTATGCCATGTCCACGTACTTCGGCAGAGGGGGAGTGTACCCGCAGGTACTCGGCTGTTAGTTCGAAGGTGCCGTCTTCGTAGACCAGTTCCAGTGTTCTGGATTTAAGGTGCAAGCGGACATCTTTGGGTAGTGGAATCTGAATCATAACCGCTCCATTAGGCTTGTAATTCGGGCGGCAGAGCCGCACGGGGTCTTACAGGATGTAGTGGCTGAGGTCTTCATTGTGGCTGAGTTCGGCCAGTTGCAGATCCACATAAGCCGCATCAATCAGAATATTGTCACCAGAGCGATCCGAGGCAGCATAAGACAGTTCGTCGAGGAGTCGCTCCATCATCGTATGCAGGCGGCGGGCACCGATATTTTCAGTTTTTTCGTTCACCTCGTAAGCCAGTTCAGCAATACGGCTGATGCCATCCTCAGAAAATTCGATTTGTACACCCTCCGTAGCCAGCAGTGCTTTGTACTGCTCGGTCAGTGAGGCGGTAGGCTCGGTGAGTATGCGACGGAAATCGTCCGGCGTGAGTGCTTTTAGCTCTACGCGGATGGGTAGACGTCCCTGGAGTTCAGGAATAAGGTCTGAGGGTTTGGCCAGATGAAACGCACCGGAGGCGATAAACAGGATATGATCAGTTTTCACCATGCCATATTTGGTGGTGACCGTGCAGCCTTCAATCAGTGGCAGCAGGTCGCGCTGAACACCTTCACGGGACACATCGGCTCCGCCGGACTCACCCCGTTTACAGACTTTATCTATCTCATCCAAAAAGACTATACCGTTCTGCTCAACCTTGTAGACAGCTTGTTGCTTGATGTCATCTTCTTTGATCAGCCTGGCGGCTTCTTCATCGGTCAGCAATTTTAACGCTTCTTTTACCTTGATGCGGCGTGATTGTTTACGCTGCTGGCCCATGCTGGAGAACATGCTCTGCAATTGGCTGGTCATCTCTTCCATGCCGGGAGGCGCCATGATTTCCACACCGACTTTAGGCTGGGCGACTTCAATGTCGATCTCTTTATCATCCAGTTGCCCTTCCCGTAGCTTTTTGCGGAAAATCTGACGGGTGGCGCTATCCGTGCGGGACTCATCGTAGGGCTGGGGCTGGCTGTCACGTGCTTGAGGTAGCAGAGCATCCAGAATACGATCTTCGGCCAGGTCTTCGGCTTTGATGCGTACCTTGCCCATGGCTTCTTCACGGACCATTTTTACGGCCATCTCCACCAGGTCGCGGACAATGGTTTCAACATCACGGCCAACATAACCGACTTCAGTGAACTTGGTGGCTTCGACCTTGATAAAGGGGGCATTCGCCAGGCGCGCCAGGCGTCGGGCAATTTCAGTTTTACCCACACCGGTCGGGCCGATCATCAGGATGTTCTTGGGGGTGACTTCTGGACGCAATACTTCATCCAGTTGCATACGACGCCAGCGGTTACGCAGCGCAATGGCTACGGAGCGTTTTGCCTGTTCCTGGCCGACAATATGACGGTTCAGTTCGTGGACGATTTCACGGGGTGTCATGTCAGACATCAGGCTGTTCCTCCAGCGATAGATTCCAGCTGTTCAATAGTCAGATTATTGTTGGTGAATACACAGATGTCGGCGGCAATATGCAGGCTTTTCTCTACAATTTCTCGCGCGTCCATCTCGGTGTTGTTCATCAGTGCTTTGGCGGCGGCTAGTGCATAATTGCCACCGGAGCCTATGGCTACAACGCCGTCTTCCGGTTCAATCACATCACCATTACCGGAAATCAGAAAGGTTTTGTCCTTGTTAGCAACCAGCATCAGGGCTTCCAGTCGCCGTAGTACACGGTCACTTCGCCACTCACGTGCCAGATAAATCACTGCATTGACAATGTTACCCTGATGTTTGTCGAGCTGTTGCTCAAACAGATCCCTGAGAGTAATGGCATCGGCCGTACCACCAGCAAATCCAGTGATAACCTGGTGTTTTGCCAGGACGCTGACTTTACGTGCTGTGCCTTTCATGACGGTGTTGCCCAGTGAAACCTGGCCATCACCCCCAACGACCACCTGATTACCTCGGCGGACAGAAACAATAGTTGTCATAGTAAATCCATTCCCTAGTGCGTTAATCTTGTTGATATGGATGCGCAGACGGGTATTTCAAGTGAGAAACACCACCCGCCTACAGAATTTTCCACTCGCGAAGGCTTAATCCAGTGGTATGGGTAGGGGAGTGATCCCCAGGCTGGTTAACTGGTTGCGAGCTCGGTTTAGCTCGGTTCGATTATTGAATGGACCGGTTCTGACGCGATACCAGATGCCATTGTCACCCTCAACGCGGGAGGTGTGCACATTGGGCAAGCCACTTAACAACAGTTCTGCACGCATGCGTTCGGCATCGGCTTCGGCTCGAAATGAGCCGGCTTGAAGCAAGTGCCGAGATTGTGCCTCAGGGGCATCACGCGGGGTCGAGTGGTAAACATTCTGGGGCCCTTGTACTTCAGATCGCGGTAAGATGTCGTAGAAATCAAACCGGGCCTCTGGTGCTTCTGGCGGTGGAGGCATCTCGGGTGTCTCTACGCTAGGCACTACCACAGCAGGTTCTGTCGGTAGGACGGGTGTAACCTGTACAGGCTCTGCTGGCCGCGTGGGGGCAGGTTGACGCACGGGCTGGGTATCTGTACTGGTCGGCCCTTGAGGTCCGGACGCTATGAGTGTTTTTAGCAAATAAATGAGCCCAATCAGCGCCGCTGCGGCCAGTAGTGCTCGAGGCCACCAGGGTTTGCGTCGAACCGGTGGCTTCGTCGGTTGGCGTTTGGGAGCAGAGCGGCTTGCGGAGGTGCCTCGGCGCCGCTTCTGGGCGTAATCCTGTCGGGCCATGGATTACATTTGCTCCGGTGCGGAGGTGCCGAGCAGTTCCAGCGCGTTGGCAAGTACCTGACGTACCGCCACACTAAGGGTTAACCGAGCGTTGCGCAGTTCGGCTTCATCGATCAGCATTTTATGACCGTTGTACCAGGTGTGATAGTCGCCAGCCAGTTCGCGCAGGTAATTGGCCAGCAGGTGCGGCTCATAATTCAACGCGGCGTTCTGCAGCACTTCTGGATAGAGTGATAGCTTGGTGATCAGGTCTTTTTCAGCTTCGCTGTCCAGGCGCTTGAGTTCCATCAGGCCCTGCTGCTGATCCCATTGCAGTCCTTCGGCTTCCAGCTTGCGCAGGACTGAGCAAACACGGGCATGCGCATACTGAATATAGTAAATGGGGTTGTCTTTGGATTCTGACTTGGCCAGCTCCAGATCAAAGTCCATATGCTGCTCGGCCTTACGGGTGACGTAGAAGAAACGGCAGGCATCTTTACCTACTTCGTCACGCAATTCACGCAGAGTGACAAAAGAACCGGAGCGGGTGGACATCTGTACACGCTCAGTACCACGGTACAGGATGGCAAACTGCACCAGTTTTACAATCAGGCGTTCAGGATCATGACCCAGTGCGGAGATGGCGGCCTTGACGCGGGTAATATAGCCATGATGGTCGGCACCCCAGATATTGATGACCTGATCAAAGCCCCGGTCAAACTTGTTCATGTGGTAGGCAATATCCGATGCGAAGTAGGTCGTCTGACCATTGGCACGGCGCACTACCCGGTCTTTGTCGTCACCGAAAGCGGTGGAGCGAAACCATAGATTGCCTTCTGCTTCATACAGATGGCCCTTCTCCTGAAGAATATTCAGGGCAGTATCGACATCGCCGCTGTGAGTCAGAGAGCGCTCAGAGAACCAAACCTGATAATCCACACCAAATTCGCTTAGATCCTGGCGGATATCACCGAGAATGGCATCCAGGCCAGCGTTGAAAATCAGGGTGTAATCATCACCGAGCAGCTGTTGCGCACGTTCAATCAAGGCATCAATATACTGATCCTTGTCGCCACCCTGAGGTTCATCGGCGGGAAGGTCTGCAAATACCAGTTCAGTCGGTTGCAAGAAGCGCGAACCATGTTCCTGTAGCAGGCGGTGGGCGATATCACGCACATAATGCCCTTGGTAGCCATTGCTAGGAAAGCTTAGCTCGGCTTCGAGCTCTTCCAGGTAACGCAGCCAGACGCTGGCGGCGAGAATGCTCATCTGCCGGCCGGCATCGTTTACATAATATTCTCGTTCAACTTCCAGACCGGCTGCTTCGAGTAGATCGGCGACGGTGGCGCCATAAGCCGCTCCGCGGCCATGACCTACATGCAAGGGACCGGTGGGATTGGCTGACACAAATTCCACCTGCACGCGAGGGCCGGAGTTGGGCTTGGCGCGGCCAAAGGCTTTACCCTGACTGAGAATGTCGCCGACTACGGTGTAAATAGCATCTGGATTGATAAAAAAGTTAATGAAACCAGGGCCTGCAATTTCAGTTTTGACCACCTGATCAGACGCCGGGAGTGCAGCACAGATTTGTTCGGCCAATTGCCGAGGGTTGCATCGAGCGGCTTTTGCCAGCGTCATCGCCAGATTACTGGCCAGATCACCATGGGCTTTGTCACGGGTATTTTCTATATGAATATCCGCTTGGGCATCTGGCGGCAGAGTGCCCGCCTGAATCAGTGACTGAATCGCTTGGTTAAGCAGGTCGGCTAAATGTGCTTTCATGAGTCTTCCGTTGGGTGGCAGTGTTCCGTACCGGACAGCGGTCGGATTGGACTAATCCGACATTATAATTCGTCCGGTGGTCTGAATGCCAATCTCTGAGCGCATCCTGTTATCAGAATGAGGATATATCCAGCTTCAGAATCAATAACTGTCCAATGGGTCTACATCAATTGACCAGCGCACCTTCTTACGCGCTTTGTGCTGAGTTAAAAACGTTAGTACGCGCATGAGCAACTGATGCAGGTCGCTGCGCTGGCGGCTCTGAATCAGTAGTTGCGCCCGATACAGCCCGGCACGCTTTTCCATTGGCGACGGGAAAGGGCCGGACCAGTGGCTGCCAGCCGGTGCGGCCAGTTGCTCTTCCATCATTTCACGTATGTCGCGCAGAAAGCCCTCTGCCCAGCCCTGGCGTGTCGCCTCGGCACGAATCAGCGCATGAAAACTGAAGGGGGGTAAGCCCGCGGCTTTACGCATCTGCAGTTCAGAGGCGGCAAAGGTGCTGTAGCCTTCACGAATCAGGGCGTTCAACATGGGGTGATCTGGGTGTCGGGTCTGCATCACGACTTCACCTGGGTGGTCGGCGCGCCCGGCGCGTCCGGCGACCTGTAAGACTAACTGTGCAGTTTTTTCCATGCCACGAAAATCGGCACTGAATAAACCACTGTCGGCATCCAGCACGGCTACCAGGGTAACACGGGGGAAATGATGACCCTTGGCCAGCATTTGCGTGCCAATCATAATGCACGGCTTACCCGTATGGATCTGAGCCATGAGTTGGCTCATAGCATCCTTACGTGCGGTGCTGTCGCGGTCAATTCGCAATACCGGGGTTTTGGGAAAACGATGGCATAAAAAGTCTTCAGTGCGCTCTGTGCCTGCACCTGAGGGGCGCAGGTCTTCGCTACCGCATTGATTGCAGCGTAAGGGTATGGGGGTTTGGCGGTCACAGTGATGGCAGTGCATGTGCGGTGGCGAGCGGTGCAGTGTCATGCGGGCATCACAACGGGTGCACTCATTCACGGCGCCACAATTATGGCAAATTAATGACGGTGAAAATCCACGGCGGTTGAGAAAAATCAGTACCTGCGTGCCCCCTGCCAGGTGAGTTTCGATGCGCTGTGTGAGGCTGTCAGACAGACCGCAATTGAGCGTTTCACCTCGAATATCCAGGAGCTCAAAGGCGGGTGGCATCGCCTTGCCTGCCCGGGTGGTTAATAGATTGTGACGGTAACGACCACTGAACGCATTTTGCAGGCTTTCGAGGGAGGGCGTGGCGCTGCCCATTACCAGCGGAATAGCCTCGTGTTTGGCGCGTAGCACGGCTAGATCGCGGGCTGAGTAACGAAAACCGTCCTGTTGTTTGAAAGATTGATCATGTTCTTCATCAACAATGATCAATCCTGGATAGCGCATCGGCGTAAAAATGGCAGAGCGGGTGCCGATGAGGATGCGGGCAGTGCCTTCGCGTGCCATCAACCAGGCATCCAGGCGTTGTCGATCTGTCAGCCCTGAGTGAAGGGCGACCACCGGTACTTGAAAGCGGGCTTTAAAGCGTGCCAGTGTCTGCGGTGTCAGCCCGATCTCAGGGACCAGAATCAGGGCTTGCTTACCCTCTTTGAGTACCTGCTGGATGGCTTGCAGGTACACTTCGGTTTTGCCTGAGCCGGTGATGCCTTCCAATAACAGGGTGTTAAATCCTGACCCAGCCGCAATGTCCTGTAGTGCCGTGTGTTGTTCGGCATTCAGTGTTAGCGGGGCTTCTTTTAATATGTCGCCTTCTTCACGCTCATCGGCATGCAGAGGGGTAGGATGATGGATAAAGGCTTCAGCCAGATCTTTGTCTTTTAGGGTTTTCAATAAGGGTACTGGCAGAGACTCAACCCGCAGCAGGTCTGTACTGACGCCTTGGGGGTTGCGTAGCAGTAGGGCCAGTAGTTCACGCTGTCGCGTAGCTGATTTTGATAGCGCATCGAGACTGGCGCCCTGTGTTGCTCGCCAGAGGGTTTCATGCGCAAATTCGGCGGGTTCACCTTTGCGTAGCAGTGCGGGTAGCGCTTGCGACAGGGCATCGCCTTCCGGGTAGGCATAATAACTGGCGGCCCAACGGGCTAAATAAAACTGCAGGCTGTCGAGTACGGGTGCGGCGTCCAGAATGGCGTTTGCCGGTTTGAGCTTATCCAGCGGCAGTTCAGATTGCTCGGGCAGTTCCGTGATGATGCCAATCACCTCACGTTGGCCAAACGGCACGCTGACACGGCATCCAACCTGCGGCTTCAGGGTGCCGGAAACGGGTGGCCGGTAGTCAAATAGCCGGTGCAAGGGGGTGGGGATGGCAACTCTAAGAATCAATCAGGGCTCTCATTTTGGCTGAAGGTTGGACGCTAACAGTCTAAATTCTTTTTGCTGGCGATAAAATAGCCTTTTTAGGTTGCGGGATGTACAGCCTGGCCGTATAATTTCCGCCCTTGTAATTGTACGGGTGGGTGTGCCCTTTTCAGCGGAGCGTAAAATCTCAGCGGAGCGTAAACCTGTCCAACCCTTGTTAGTGCGGTGCCTGGCAATTTGAAGCAAATAGTTCCTTCCGATCAGGTGGCGGCACATCAATAACTCCATTGAGGTTCAAAATGAAAGCTGGTATCCATCCTAAATATTCTGACATTACGATCACCTGTTCTTGTGGTAACGTCATGCAGACCAAATCCACTCTGGGTGATGACTCTATGCTGGTTGACGTCTGCAGCAGCTGCCACCCTTTCTACACAGGTAAGCAGAAAGAAGCGACTACCGGTGGCCGTGTGGACCGTTTCAACAAGCGTTTTGGTGCCCGTTCACTGAAAAAGTAACGGTTACACTGGTAATAAAGTTTTACATAAGGCATCCCTCGTGGATGCTTTTTGCATTTTAAGCACAGTGACTGTGCAGGACAGGGTGGTTATGCACCCTTAAAGGGCGGTTGTTGTCAACATGGCTTTTGGTTATGATGCAAGACCGTTTAACTACAACCTTAGTTGGAATCTGCAACCATGTCTCAAGATTTTAAGCAAGCGGCTCTAGATTACCACGAGTTTCCTCGTCCCGGTAAAATCAGTGTTGAGCTATCAACGTCTGCAGAGACGGCTCATGATCTCGCATTGGCTTACTCACCCGGCGTAGCGGAGCCGGTACGTGAGATCGCCAAAGATCCTGAAGCGGCCTATCGTTATACAGCGAAGGGTAACCTGGTTGCCGTAATTTCCAATGGGACAGCCATTCTGGGCCTGGGTGATCTGGGTCCACTGGCTTCTAAACCTGTCATGGAAGGCAAGGCACTGTTATTCAAGCGTTTTGCCAATATCGATTCAATCGATATTGAAGTAGACGCTGAAAGTCCACAGGCGTTCATCGATACGGTCGCCCGTATTGCTGAAACCTTTGGTGGCATCAACCTGGAAGACATTAAAGCGCCGGAATGCTTTGAGATAGAGCGTACGCTGATTGAGCGTTGCAATATCCCGGTATTCCACGATGATCAGCACGGTACCGCTATCGTTACAGCGGCTGGCATGATCAATGCGTTGGAGCTGGCTGGCAAAAAGCTGGGTGAAGCGTCGATTGTCTGTCTGGGTGCGGGTGCTGCTGCCAGTGCTTGTATGAAGCTGCTCATTAACATGGGCGCGAAAGTCGAGAATGTATATATGATCGACCGCAAGGGTGTGATCCACTCTGGTCGAGATGACCTGACTGCCGAAAAAGCGGCATTCGCAACTGAAACAGATAAGCGCACCCTGGATGATGCCATCGAGGGAGCTGATGTATTTTTAGGTCTGTCTGGTCCGGACCTGCTGTCACCTGAACAGCTTAAGAAAATGGCGGATAACCCCGTTGTCTTCGCCTGTGCTAACCCTGATCCTGAGATTCGGCCGGAAGTTGCTAACGCCGCCCGTCCTGATGTGATCATGGCCACAGGGCGTTCTGACTTCCCCAATCAGGTTAATAATGTACTGGGCTTTCCTTTCATTTTCCGTGGAGCACTCGATGTGCGGGCTTCTACGATCAATGAAGCGATGAAAGCTGCTGCGGTGAAGGCACTGGCCGAGTTGGCTCGTGAACCTGTCACCCAGGAAGTGCTGATAGCTTACGGTTTGCAGTCTCTGGAATT
This sequence comes from Nitrincola sp., assembly GCF_048264025.1. Classification (NCBI taxonomy): domain Bacteria; kingdom Pseudomonadati; phylum Pseudomonadota; class Gammaproteobacteria; order Oceanospirillales; family Oceanospirillaceae; genus Nitrincola; species Nitrincola sp. Next base: position 6,362 of record NZ_JBLXDN010000023.1, on the reverse strand, counting down.
CGGCCGTGATTACATTCTGCCAAAAGCAACTGATTCACGCCTGCTGGGTCGCATTTCTTATGCGGTAGCACAGGCTGCAATCGATAGTGGTGTAGCGCGTTTGCCTATGCCGGAACACTACCCGATTCGTTGTGAATCTGAGTTGTATTGAGCAGGAAGCTTAGGATAGGAGACTCTTAACAAGAGTCATAAAAAAACCGCTAGGGGTGATTAAACGCCGTTAGCGGTTTTTTATTGGCGGATACAACCGTTAAAACACCAGCGCATCAGCGTTTCTGTACAATAGGAAGCACTGTGTATTGTGTGGGTTGTTCCACATCATGCAGTGCTCGAATGGTCAGATTATTGGGAGTGTCTTTGTGCTGTGGCAATAGACGACTGCCATCAGGATCCAGGCCAACATCTTTGAGCAGGCGTGCATCCAAATGCGCAATACTTTGCCGAGTAACTGCACGGGTAAAACAGCTTTGTAATTGGTGTAACAGCTTCAGTGGGAACATCTCTATCTCCTTTCAAAAAGGGCCGGAGATATCTTCTGAGTCTGGGGTGGGGAACTTGCACCGGAGGCCGCGAAGATATCGCGGCCGGTAAATAAATCAGATCACAGCACGCGAGACACGAGAAAACGCCATCAGCCATCGATTGGCGACGGAAATTCGGGTGCTCGGTTGTTTGTGAGTCTGAGTCATGTTGGTGTCTCAATGTAATAAAGGTCTGAATGATTTCAGACCTTCTTTTTCTAACATTACAGCGTTGCTGTCAACCAGTTAATTGTCGTGAGGACACTTAACGCCATGGACGGCGTGTATGCAGAAAACGCAGGAGCAGTTTTCTGCTAATGCCATGGGCTAGCAGTTTTCTGCTAGCGTTGCAGCAACGGCTTCAGGAAGCGACCGGTATGTGAGGCTTTCACCTCGGCCACCGCTTCAGGTGTACCCGTGGCAATAATCTCGCCGCCACCCGTACCCCCTTCGGGACCCAGGTCGATAACCCAATCAGCGGTTTTGATCACATCCAGGTTGTGTTCAATCACCACAATGGTATTGCCATGGTCGCGTAAGCGATAGAGTACGTTCAATAATTGCTGAATATCATAGAAATGCAGACCGGTAGTCGGTTCATCAAGAATATACAGCGTTTTGCCGGTATCGCGCTTGGACAACTCGCGTGACAGCTTCACCCTTTGGGCTTCACCACCTGACAGGGTTGTCGCGCTTTGGCCTAAGCGAATATAGCTGAGCCCTACATCAATCAGGGTTTGCAGCTTGCGTGCCAGTGCCGGAATGGCGTCAAAAAATTCACGCGCATCTTCCACGGTCATGCTCAGCACTTCATCAATGGTTTTGCCTTTGTAACGGACTTCCAGTGTCTCACGGTTATAACGTTTGCCGTGGCAAACGTCACAAGGTACAAAAATATCCGGAAGGAAATGCATTTCCACCTTGATGACACCATCTCCCTGACAGGCTTCACAACGACCACCCTTGACATTAAAACTGAAGCGCCCTGGTTTGTAGCCACGTGAGCGGGCTTCCTGGGTGCCGGCAAAGAGTTCACGCACCGGGGTGAAAATGCCGGTGTAGGTGGCTGGGTTAGAACGGGGTGTGCGTCCTATCGGGCTTTGATCTATATCGATGACTTTATCGAAATGATGCATCCCCTCGATGCGATCATATTCTGAGGCATCCAGGGTGGTAGCGTGGTTCAGTTCCGTGGCAGCAATCGGATAGAGGGTGCTGTTAATCAGCGTGGATTTGCCCGAGCCGGACACCCCGGTAACACAGGTAAGCAGGCCAACAGGAATTTCCAGGGTAACATCCTTCAGGTTGTTACCACGTGCACCGATCAGGCGGAGAAATTTATCAGGGTCAACCGGGTAGCGTTGTGCGGGCACTTCAATACGGCGTACCCCTGAGAGGTACTGGCCGGTGATCGAGGCAGGATTGTCCATGACCTCCTGTGGCGTGCCTGCGGCGATCACTTTACCGCCATGCACACCCGCTCCAGGACCAATATCGATAACATGATCGGCTAAGCGTATGGCATCTTCATCATGTTCTACCACGATCACGGTATTACCCAGATCGCGCAAGTGGCGCAGCGTTTCCAGCAGGCGGTCATTATCGCGCTGATGCAAACCTATGGAGGGCTCATCCAGAATATACATTACCCCGACCAGACCGGCGCCTATCTGACTGGCCAAGCGTATACGCTGGGCTTCACCGCCAGACAGAGACTCAGCGCTGCGCTCCAGCGATAAATAGTCCAGTCCAACATTGACCAGGAAAGACAGGCGCTGACGAATCTCTTTAAGGATTTTGTCAGCAATTTCGCCCTGTTTACCGCTCAGTTCCAATTGATCAAAATAGGCTTTGCTGTCGCCTATGGCCATGCGTACGATTTCAGGCAGGGTGCGACCATCAATATACACATGCCGTGCTTCACGACGCAGCCGCGTACCATGACAAGAGGGGCAGGGCTGCATGTTCAAGTATTTGGCCAGGTCTTCACGGACCATATCGGATTCAGTTTCTTTATAGCGCCGTTCCAGATTGTTCAGCACCCCCTCAAAAGGATGGTGCTTGCTGACACGGGTGCCGCGATCATTGGTATAGCTAAACTCTATCTGTTCTGTGCCACTACCCTGCAGGATCACTTTCTGCTGCGCCTGGGTCAGATCACGGAAGGGAGTGTCCATATCAAAGCCGTAATGATCCGCCACCGCTTTCAGTTGTTGGAAATAGTACAGACTGCGTCTGTCCCAGCCGCGAATGGCACCTTCTGACAGAGTTAGTGAAGGGTCATGCACCACCTTGACCGGATCAAAGTACTGTTTGACGCCTAGTCCATCGCAAGTAGAGCAGGCGCCGTGCGGATTGTTAAATGAAAACATCCGCGGTTCCAGTTCCTGAATGCTGTGACCACAGACAGGGCAGGCAAATCGGGCTGAGAAAATCAGATCATCCTTGCCCTCCTCCTCCATCCAGGCGACCCGGGCGATGCCATCGGTCAGATTCAGGGCGGTTTCAAAGGATTCGGCCAGGCGTATCTGCAGATCGTCACGTACCTTGAAGCGATCAATCACAACTTCAATGGAGTGTTTCTTGTTCTTATCCAGCGCAGGCGCGCTGTCCAGATCAACAATAATGTCATTGATGCGTGCGCGAACAAATCCCTGTGAACGCAGCTCACTGATGGTATGTAAGTGCTCACCTTTACGGCCCTGAACCACCGGTGCCAGTAGCATCATTTTGCTGCCTTCCGGCAAAGTCAGTACCTGATCCACCATCTGCGACACTGTTTGTGCGGCCAGGGGCAAGTCATGGTCAGGGCAGCGTGGCTCACCCGCGCGGGCATAGAGTAAGCGCAGGTAGTCATAAATTTCGGTGATGGTGCCGACAGTCGAGCGCGGGTTATGCGAGGTGGATTTCTGTTCAATGGAAATGGCCGGAGACAGCCCTTCAATATGGTCTACATCCGGTTTTTCCATCATCGATAGAAACTGACGGGCATAGGTGGATAGCGATTCTACATAGCGACGCTGTCCTTCGGCATAGAGGGTATCAAATGCCAGCGAGGATTTGCCGGAACCTGACAAGCCGGTGATGACGATCAGCTTGTCCCGGGGAATATCCAGGTCGATATTTTTCAGGTTGTGGGTGCGCGCACCCCGTACCATTATTTTATCCATTACCGCTCCGGTGACAGTGCAAAAACGAGCATTATAAGCCTTTAGTACATAATTTACATGAACGCTCTGTGTTCAATGGCGTGATGTGCCTGTATCTAATGACAGTTCTTAGTCAAAGGGTCATCTATCTAATTGTGTTTGTATTTCCAATTTGTTGATGAGTGCATCATAAAAGTCTTTGGCGATGCCAGACAAAGGGCTCAAATTAGAGGTTAGCACCTCTAAGGGCTCTACAATGCTGGGCGAAAAAGGTCTTATGACAACATTTGGCAATTGAAACACTTTATGAAAGTAACGATAGTTTAGAATATCAACTAAGGTGGCTCCCATACCCAGGTTAACAAAGGACAAACCGTGGATTGTTGTGTGTACTTCCAGGGTTCGATTGAATGGCAGCCCACTGTTAGCGTAAATGCGCTTCAAGGTTTTTGTGGTGGCATTCTCTGAATCGAGTGTGATCCAGTTGAGATCGACTAGATCATGTGGCTGGATGATTTCTAATTGTGCGGCTGGGTGGTCTTTGGGTACGGCGCAATAACAGGGTAAGTCAAACGCTACCGAGTCATGTTTTGACGAACTTTGAGCCTTATCGACTAGTCCTATTTGATATTGTCCTGAGGCGATGCCTTGTCGGATGGCTGAACAGCCAGATAGATGTAAGCTGACATCGACACCTGGGTTGTTGTTCATATATTCAGCGATGAGCTCGGGTAAAAATTGGTACGACGGGCCAAAGATCGTACAAATACGCAGCCTTCCAGTTTTGTTATTCTTTGCGCCCTTTATGCTGTCCTGCAGATGATTAATACCTTGTAATATGCCATAGACTTCTTCGTGCAAATACAGGGCTTCATCGGTAGGAATAAGTTTGCCGTTATTGCGTACAAACAGCTTGTAGCCTATTTCCTCCTCAAAATTTGTGAGCATCTTGCTAACCGCTGGCTGGCTAACATAGCTACGTTCTGCTGCACGAGTAATGCTTCCCGTGACGAATACTTCGTGAAATATACGCAATTTATTGATGTTCATAGGCATAACCTAAAGTTATCAGACTATTTGAAATATTCAGTGTGATTATAAATAATCTTCACATAAGATCCTAATAGTTAGTTTTTTTGACCTGCATCATGGCAAATCAAAAAAAGTCACTAAAATGGTGCGGTGGAGAGAGTTATAACCCAATTTGGTGCATTCAATAAGTCGAAAGGGGCGAGACCCAAAGGTATTATTGATAATAACTCTGGTTGAGTAATATTTATAACAAAATCAACAGTATATGAAGAGAGTAAACAATGAATAAATTTTCTATTGCGATAGCGGCAGCCAGTCTGTTTTTAGCGGCAAATAGCCATGCAAATGACAGCACATCAACCTTGAGTGCAGTAAAGGAGCGCGGTTATATCAATTGTGTTATTGGTAACTCCTTTCCAGGTTTTTACAGTTTAGATAAAGACGGTGAGTGGCAGGGAATGGATATTGATATATGCCGCGGTGTAGCAGCGGCTGTGTTTGGTGATTCCTCTAAGGTGACTTTTTTACCCGTACAGTGGGCACAAAGTTTTACCTCTATGAAAAGTGGTGCAGGTGATATTTTATCGAAAGGTATGACCTGGACGCTGTCCCGTGATGCCGGGCAAGGTCTGGATTTCTTAGATACCTATTTCTACGATGGCCAAGGCTTCATGGTGCATAAAGATTTGGGAGTTACATCTGTCAAAGAGTTACAAGGTGCGACCGTCTGTGTATTGACTGGTACATCGAGTGAATTGAATATCGCGGACTATAGTCGCGCCAACAATTTAGACATCAAGACTGTAGTGTTTGATGATTCGTCTGTGCGTAACACAGCCTTTTTTAATCACAATTGTGATGCATTAACTAACGATCGATCCGGTTTGGCGGCACAGCGTTCTGCAGCTCCAAATCCGAGCGATTATATTATTTTGCCTGAGACCATTTCCAAAGAAGCTTTGTCATTTATGGTGAGACAAAACGATAGTGAATGGGCCAATGTTGTGAAATGGACCTTCGCCGCCATGGTAGCGGCCGAAGAGCTTGGTGTGACCTCTGAAAACGTAGAAACAATGCGTGCCGAAAGCCAAAACCCAGTGGTGCGCCGTTTGCTGGGTGTGGAAGGTGATCTTCACAGAGGTTTAGGCTTGGCCGATGATTGGGCCTATCAAGTCATTAAACACGTAGGTAATTACGGTGAAATATACGAGCGCAACGTAGGCCCCAATAGCGTATTAGGTCTTGAACGTGAGAATACCCTAAATGCGTTATGGACCGAGGGCGGCATGATGTACGCTAAATCCTTCCGATAACACCTAGTCAAGGCAATAGATAGGTTTTGGCCTATCTATTGCGATTTCGTTTTTCTCCTTCGTGCGGTGCATCAATATGACCCAGTCTTCTGTAACCAAACAGCTCAAAAATGCGTCCAGGGGAACCAGATCATCAAAATTTTTGGCCAGAAGTGGCGCTGCTTTTCTGAATACCCATTCAAGTATAGCCGTTGTTCTGCAATCTATTGTGTTAGCAAGTGTTTTATTTTTTCTATGGTTTTTATTTGCCAATGCCAGTGCAAATTTAAACCTGAATTCAGATAATAACCGCAACACTCATGTGATGGGCCAGGTCGGAGAGAGGCCAGCTACCGAAATGTGGTAGC
>NZ_JBLXDN010000022.1:0-57888 GCF_048264025.1 Nitrincola sp. | reverse complement strand
TACCTGATTAATTTGTTAAAGAGCGGCTTGAGCTACCCGATGTGTTGGGCTGTTGTCTCAAGCGAGGTGCGTATAATATAGACCTGATTATGGAGCGTCAACACTCTTTTTCGTTTTCGTTTAAAAAGTTTTTACTGCACTTACAGATAGCCTGTTGCCATATGTAACACACTGTACAACAGATGATCAGCTCAACCCACCAACTCCTATTTCAGGCAGTGGGTCAACACCAGCTTAACTACACTCGGCATAATGAATAACTGCACCGTATAGACCAGCCAGTTATTTTGCCAAGTGTTTCTTTTTACGAACCAGCCAGAGTACCGGACCCGAGAAGGCATATACGACAAACAGCAGCCAAAGAAACAAAGCCGGACTGATTGAAATCACAGCGATCCCAAGCACTATGGCTGACAAAATCAGAAAAGGAACCTTATCCTTCAGATCCACATCCTTGAAACTGTAATAAAGAATATTACTCACCATCAGCACGCCAGCCAATGCCACATACAGAGCGACAAGATAGGCCATATCCTCTGCCGCAAATTCGAATACCGTAGACATCCAGATAAGACCCGCTACAGCCGCCGCGGCAGCCGGGCTGGGTAGCCCGACAAAATAGCGCTTATCAACAGAGCCTATTTGAGTATTGAAACGCGCCAGGCGCAATGCAGTACCCGCTACATATAAGAAAGCCGCAAACCAGCCTATCTTACCAAGATCATCCAGCGCCCAGGTAAAGGCAACTATGGCCGGTGCAACACCAAAAGACACCATATCGGCCAGCGAATCGTATTCAGCGCCAAAGGGACTTTGGGTGTTGGTCATCCGAGCCACCCTACCGTCCAGACCATCAAACAGCATGGAAACAAAAATAGCGATAGCCGCGGCTTCAAACTGCCCGTTCATTGAGGCAATAACAGCGTAAAAACCTGAAAAAAGTGCGCCCGTTGTAAATAGATTAGGTAACAGATAGACACCTTTATGAGGCTTTACTCTATCTACCTCAGACGTTTCAGCACCCGGCTCTTCTGACTTAGTGTCATGCAATTTTTTATCTATCATAAAATGCCAATTGATCAGTGAATGTAATGACTATTCTACTTGAGAATAACGCCAGCGCCCAATTCATCGATGAAACAGCGCCTCAAGCTTCCAACTTGCAGACTTACCCAGTTGATCCTTTGTTTGCTCAAGCCATAGCTCAGCCTGCGTCCGACCCAGCTCTCGCAGCGATTCCAAAAAGCTTTTTCGAGTATCAAACTTAGTGGCCGACTTCAGTGAGGCAAGATGATCATCCGGTTCAATCAAGTGCATACGCAGTTTACGCCAGCGAGACTCTTCCTGTCCCACTAACCAAGGTCTGCCATGTAAATGCTCTCGACGCTGATTGATTTCGGCCAACTCACGCACAAAGGCAGTCTGAAAAGACAACTCCGTCATCCGCTCGGAGATTGCTGCCGCACTGGTAGGAAGATCCTTGCGCCGCAAAGGCTGTAGCAACACACACAAAAGATCGTTGCTTTTGCAATCAGTAACTAACGGCCTGACAACTGGGTTACCGGAAAACCCGCCATCCCAATAGTGACAGCCATCAATTTCAACGGCTTTATGCATCGTTGGCAGGCAAGCACTTGCCAGCAGATGCTCTACATCCAGTTCATTTTCACGAAACAACCGCAACACTCCGGTTTCCACCTCAGTGGCGGCAATATAGAGCTTAATTTTAGACACCTGACGCAAGGCTTCAAAGTCAATTAGCTCATCGAGTAGTTGCTTTAGGGGATTATAGTCAAATGGATTGAGATCATAGGGCGACAAATGGCGCGTCAGCCTGCGCCACCACTCACCTGAATCTTTATGGGCAAAACCTTCAGGTAAAGCCAGTTTCTGCCAGAAGCGATCCAGCATGTCTCTGGCGCCATCTGCACCATCGAGACGCCACCCCTCTGCCAGCAAAACGGCATTCATGGTACCAGCACTGGTGCCACTGATCGCTTCAGGCGTAATTCCATCCTCCAGCAATCTATCCAGCACGCCCCAGGTAAACGCACCGTGCGCACCACCACCCTGTAATGCAAGATTCAGTTTCATACCGGGCACCTCCTGTTAGCCTGTCAGCAACCACCCTGATCATACCTGAGTTTTTAGCCTGGGTGCGAATAGCAGGACGCCCGAAGCGGCAAACCGGTTCGGGCGTCTTTAACTTGATTGGTCTAACGACCAGGCAAGGATCAGTTTTTAGATTTATCGACCAACTGGTTAGCCGTAATCCAAGGCATCATTTCACGCAGTTTACCGCCTACCTGCTCAATCTGGTGCGCCGCATTGTTACGACGACGTGCAGTCATTGAAGGGTAGTTAGTGGCACCTTCGGCAATAAACATTTTGGCGTATTCGCCGCTCTGAATGCGCTTCAGTGCATTACGCATGGCTTCGCGTGACTGGTCGTTGATCACTTCAGGGCCCGTCACATACTCGCCATACTCCGCATTGTTGGAGATGGAGTAGTTCATGTTCGCGATGCCGCCTTCGTACATCAGGTCAACAATCAGCTTCAGTTCGTGCAGACATTCAAAGTAAGCCATTTCCGGTGCATAGCCACCTTCTACCAGCGTTTCAAAGCCCATTTTCACCAGCTCAACGCAACCACCACACAGAACAGCCTGCTCACCGAACAGGTCAGTTTCAGTTTCATCTTTAAAGGTTGTTTCGATAATACCGGTACGACCACCACCCACACCAGACGCGTAAGACAGGGCTACATTTTTAGCATTACCTGACGCATCCTGGAAAATAGCGATCAGATCAGGAATACCACCACCCTTAACAAACTCAGAACGAACGGTATGACCCGGTGCTTTTGGCGCGATCATGATCACGTCCAGATCTTTACGTGGCTCAACCTGGTTATAGTGAATAGAGAAGCCATGAGCAAACGCCAGGGTAGCGCCCTGTTTAATGTTTGGCTCGATCTCGGCTTTGTAAAGCTGACCCTGGAATTCGTCAGGGGTCAGAATCATGACCAGATCAGCTGATTTAACAGCATCGGCAACGTCAGCTACTTTCAGACCAGCGGCTTCAGCCTTGGCACGTGAAGAAGAACCGGCACGCAGACCGACAGTCACATCAACGCCAGAGTCATTCAGGTTGCACGCATGCGCATGACCCTGTGAACCGTAACCAATGATAGATACTTTTTTGCCACGGATGATCGACAGATCACAGTCTTTATCGTAATAAACTTGCATGTTACTTATCCTTTACTAGAGGTCTAAATAGGTTACACCTGAGGTGCAATGCCGCTACTCTAAGGGATTAGCATCATTGCGTAAAATGATATATTTGCAATATTATATTGCATAATATGAAATATAAATTTGGGTAGTCATCGTGGATAGCAAAAGCCTGCAGCATTTTCTAATGCTCGCCGATACGTTGCACTTTAGCCGCGCCAGTGCCGCATGTCATATCAGCCCGTCAACGCTGAGCCGAACCATCAAACAACTTGAAGACGAACTGGGCGTCACGCTGTTTATCCGTGATAACCGCTCCGTCAGCCTGACAGCGGAAGGACTACGCCTGCAAACCTATGCACGTGAAACCTTGCTGCAATGGCAAACCCTGCGCAGCACCCTGCAGGCTGATCAACAAGAGCTACAAGGTGAGCTCAGCATGTACTGTTCAGTTACAGCCAGTTACAGTTTTCTGTATGAGATTCTGAGTCGTTTCCGTCAGGACTATCCACGCATCGAAATCAAATTGCATACCGGTGATCCGGCTGAAGCCATTCAGAGAGTGCAGAATGGCACTGAAGATATCGCCATTGGCGCCCGCCCTGATCAGTTGCCACAGGATATAGCCTTCCGCTCTATTACCCGCTCGCCACTGGTATTCATCACTCCGGCTGATCAACCAGAACTGCAACAACGCCTTAGCGGAGCGGCCAGCAAAGCGAATTGGCAGGATGTGCCAATGATTTTGTCGGAGGCCGGCCTAGCGAGAAAACGCTCTGACCTTTGGTTCCGCTCACTCGGCATCAAGCCGCTAATCTATGCGCAGGTGGCAGGTAACGAAGCCATTGTCAGCATGGTCAGCTTAGGGTTTGGTGTAGGACTGGTGCCGCAGATCGTACTGGATAACAGCCCGCTGGCGTCTCGCGTCATCGCCCTTAAGGCAACCCCCGAACTCACGCCGTTTGAAGTAGGTATCTTTGCCCAGGAAAAGAAGCTGCGCCATCCGTTGATTCATGCCTTCTGGACACAACTTGAAAACCGCCATCAGAAAGATTGAGAAAGCCCACTTTAACCGTCATCATTAGCCCTTTATTGTTTAGCTAACGGACCACGCGCTCTATGACCCCTGAAATGCTGTTTGTGTTCGGCCTGCTGGCCGCCACTGTTGTACTGTTCATTATCGATAAACTGCGCATGGATGTAGTCGCACTACTGGTCGTCGTCGTGCTGGCAGCCTCAGGGATCATCACTCCGACTGAAGCCGTTTCCGGTTTCGGCAACAGCGTTGTTATCATGATTGCCGGGCTTTTCGTAGTTGGGGAAGGCTTGTTCCGCACCGGCATTGCCGCTGCGGCGGGCAACTGGCTTCTGCGAGTAGGTGGTAGCAGTGAGGTCCGGCTACTGCTGTTTTTATTGCCAGTCGTTGCGCTTCTCTCGGCCTTTATGAGCTCTACTGGCGCAGTTGCCCTGCTGATTCCTGTGGTCCTGAGCATGGCCAGAAAATCCGGCATGCAACCTTCCCGGCTACTTATGCCACTTGCCTTTGCTGCCCTGATCGGCGGTATGCTCACCCTGATCGGCACACCACCGAACATTATTGTCAGCGGCCAGATGCGTGAAACCGGAGAGCCTTTCGGTTTCTTTGATTTCACCCCTATTGGTCTGGTGATGTTGATTGTAGGCTGCTTGTATCTGGTATTTATCGGACGTTTTCTGTTACCCAAAAGCGAAGCCCGTGATCCTGAAGACAGCCACCCCACCCTCAGTGAATTTGCAGAACGCTATGGCATTCGCGATCAACTGCATAAATTACTGATACAACCCGACAGTCCACTAGCCGGCAAAACCCTGGCTGAAATGGGCTTGCGCACTGAGTATGAAACAACCGTGTTTGCCATCCAACGCCGTGGCAGCTTAGCTTCATCCATAATGCCTGTGCTCGCCAATACGCGAATGCAGCACCTGGATACCTTGATGGTGTATGGAGCGGAAAGTGCTGTTGAACAACTCTGCCAGGCATTACAGCTAAGACGTCAGGGCTTTCCCGAGCGCGACATAATGAAAGTACAGCAGCAGTTCGGATTTGCCGAAGTACTTTTGCCACCCAATTCCAGCCTGATTAATCAGTCTCTCAAGGAAGGCCACTTTCGTGAGCGTTTCAACCTGAGTGTCATAGGTGTCAGACGCCACCGTGAACCACTGACTACTGAGTTTGGTGTGACACGTATGGAAGCGGGTGACACCCTGCTACTGACCGGCAGTTGGGAACATATTCGCAAGTTAGAAAATCGCCGGGATCTGGTGGTTATAGAAACCCCTGCCGAAATGCATGAAATCGCAGCCAATGCCAGCAAAGCACCAATTGCCCTGGGTATCATGCTAGCTATGCTGGTGAGCATGACCTTCGGGCTATTACCTAATCTCACAGCGGTACTGCTGGCCGCCCTGGCCATGATTCTGACTGGCTGCATGAACATGAATGAAGCCTATCAATCATTGAATGCCAAGAGTTTAGTACTGATAGCCGGAATGCTCCCCCTGGCATTGGCCATGGAAACCAGTGGCGCACTCAGCTACGTGGTCAGCAATCTGGTCGAGAACTTTGGCGACACCAGTCCACTACTGCTCTGTGCCGGTCTATTTATCCTGACTTCATCGCTCAGCCAGTTTATCTCTAACACCGCAACCACGGTATTAGTTGCCCCTATTGCACTGACAACATCTCAGCTCCTGGGACTCAATCCAGAACCCTTCATGATGACCGTGGCTATTGCTGCCTCCACTGCCTTTGCCACGCCCATCGCATCTCCGGTCAACACATTGGTCCTGGCGCCCGGTAACTACCGCTTTGTCGATTTTGCCAAAGTCGGCATACCGCTGCAGATACTGGCAATGATTGTTACACTGGTGATGACACCGTTACTCTTTCCGTTTCAATAACTGTCGGCCCACCCAGTGACTGGCAAACTGGTGGGCCACGCGACCATTTCTGACCCCGCGCCCTTGTGAGAAACGCACAGCGTCCAACGCCAGTGACTCATCCCAACTGACGCTTAAGTCATAACGAGCCGCCAGCGCCTCTGTCCAGTGCTGAGCTGCACGCAAATAGGTAGGTTGATCGAAGGCATAAAACCCAACCCATTCGCCAAAGCGGTCCGACAATGAAATTTTCTCCTCTATTGCATCCGCGGGATGCAGCTCACCCTCCACCCACTTCGCTTGCAGATTATCAGCCGCGGCTTCCGGCAGCAGGTGACGACGATTCGAAGTTGCATAGAGCAATACATTGTCCGGCGTGAGGGACAAGGCACCATCCAACGCGCTTTTCAGTCGTTTGTAACTGACATCATCTTCTTCAAACGACAGGTCATCACAATAGATAATAAAACGCCAGGGTTGTCCGGCCAGTGAATCCAGAATCTGGGGCATCTGAATCAGGTCTTCACGGTCCACCTGCAAGAGCCGCAACCCCTCCGACGCATAAGCGGCCAATAACGCTCGCACCAGTGACGATTTACCCGTTCCACGCGCACCCCACATCAGCACATTATTGGCAGGCAATCCCTGCAAAAACTGCAGGGTATTGGTCACTACCCTGTCGCGCTGGGACTCAATACCGACAAGGTCGTCAAGCACCACCGGACTGCTCGCAGACACCGGAGCCAAGTACCCACGCCCTTGCTCAACCCGCCAGACAGCGGCCATGTGCTCAGACCAATCCAGAGGTGCTATGACCGAAGGAAGACGCGCTTCCAGCGCCTGTGCAATACGACCCAAGAGTTGCTGTAATGTTTCCATTGAGGCTGCCTTTGTTAATGTGCGCTCGCGCCCTATAGCGCCAGGGACGGCGCCTATGCTGAAAACGCAGAAGTGGTTTTCTGCCCGTACATAAAAAAGCCATTCGCAGGGGAATGGCCTTTAGAGTATAACCGATTAGATTATCTTACTCAGATAGTCAGAACTTTTTCACCACGGGCGATACCTGACACACCGGAGCGCACCACTTCCATGATGCTGGTATTGCCGAGTGAGGCAATAAACGCATCCAGCTTGTCACTCGAACCGACCAACTGCACTGTGTAAGTGTTCGGGGTGATGTCGATAATCTGACCGCGAAAGATATCCGCAGTACGCTTGATCTCAGCACGCATCTGTCCGTTAGCCTTGAACTTGATCATCATCAGCTCACGCTCAATATGCTCGCCTTCAGACAAATCCACCACTTTGACCACATCAATCAGCTTATTCAGCTGTTTAGTGATCTGTTCAATAACACGGTCATCACCCGTGGTCATGACTGTCATACGTGACAGGGTTTCATCTTCTGTCGGCGCCACTGTCAGGGATTCGATGTTGAAGTTACGTTGTGAGAACAAACCCACTACGCGAGACAGAGCACCCGGTTCGTTTTCCATCAGAACTGAAATTATATGTCTCATGATCAAGTCCTCTCCGTCTTGCTCAACCACATATCCCGCATGGAACCACGCGGCACCTGCATCGGATAGACATGCTCAAACGGGTCTACCATGATATCCATAAACACCAGGCGATCTTTCATCGCAAAGGCTTCGCGCATAGCGGCTTCCAATTCGGAGTACTTGGTCACTTTCATGCCCACATGGCCATAAGACTCAACCAGTTTGACGAAATCTGGCAGAGAATTCATATAGGACTGTGAGTGACGGGACTCATAGTTCATATCCTGCCACTGACGCACCATCCCCAATGACTGGTTATTCAGGCAAATGATCTTAACCGGAATATCGTACTGCTTGCAGGTCGACAACTCCTGAATATTCATCTGGATACTGCCTTCACCCGTTACACAGGCTACCTCAGCTTCCGGAAAATTCAGCTTAACCCCCATAGCCGCTGGCAAACCAAACCCCATGGTGCCGAGACCACCGGAGTTGATCCAGCGATTGGGCTTGTTGTACTGGTAGTACTGTGCCGCAAACATCTGATGCTGACCTACATCGGAACAGACATAGGCATCACCCTGGGTGACTTTGCACAGCATTTCAATAACCTGCTGGGGTTTCATCATTTCAGAGTCATCGGTACGATAGCGCCCACCGTGACGACCACGCCATTCGTCGATCTGTTTCCACCAGGCTTCAATGGCATCGGCATCCGGACGCTTTTTACTGTCTTTGACCAACTGCACCATGTCTTCCAACACTACTTTAGCGGGGCCGACAATCGGCACGTCAGCCTGGATAGTCTTGGAAATAGACGCTGGATCGATATCAATATGCACGATGCGTGCTGTCGGGCAGAACTTGTCCACACCGTTAGTCACACGGTCATCAAAACGTGCGCCGACAGCCAGAATCAAATCGCTGTGGTGCATAGTCATATTGGCTTCATAAGAACCGTGCATGCCCAGCATACCGACAAACTGACGGTCCGTTCCTGGAAAACCACCCAGTCCCATCAGCGTATTGGTGACTGGAAAGTTCAACTGGCGCGCCAGCTCAATCAATTCGGCACTGGCATCACCCATGATCACGCCGCCACCGCTATAGATTACTGGGCGCTTGGCGGCCAGCAGCATATCCACGGCTTTACGGATCTGACCTGAGTGCCCCTTGGTAACTGGGTTATACGAACGCAGCTTGACCGATTTGGGGTACTCATACGGGAAACGTTCCGTCGGCGTGGTCATATCCTTGGGAATATCGATCACAACCGGACCCGGGCGACCCGTCTGGGCAATATAAAATGCCTTTTTGATAATCGACGGAATATCCTCGGCACGCGTCACACTAAAATTGTGCTTCACAATAGGACGAGAGATACCCAGCATGTCGGTTTCCTGAAACGCATCTTCACCTATCAGGAAACTCATGACCTGACCGGTGATGACCACCATCGGGATGGAGTCCATATAGGCGGTCGCGATACCGGTAACCGCATTGGTTGCGCCAGGGCCGGATGTTACCAGTGCAACACCCGGTTTATTGGTGGCACGGGCATAGGCATCCGCCATATGGGTTGCAGCCTGCTCGTGGCGCACCAGGATATGTTCGACTTCGTCCTGCTGGAACAGTGCATCATACACATGCAACAATGCACCGCCTGGATAGCCGTAGATGTACTTAACACCCTCGTCTCTGAGAGCGCGTACTACCATTTCTGCGCCTGAAAGTAATTCCACTCTATGTTCCTCTACTCAGCACCGATCTCATGTCGGCATTAAACAGCTAAAATTTCTGTATGCGGCGCTGACCAGAGTAAAGGATCTCTCACTCTGTCAGACCTGTCTGAGATATAAGCTGGGTATTGCTTAAAATTGCCGAAATAAGCGGGGATTTCCTCATGCAACCCGGCAACTATAGATTTTCGCGAATAAGCCAGCTATTTTGGCACCGAGTCAAGTCCGGTTCAACCATAACAAGCGGATGTTTTACCCTATATTGCAATAGAATATGACTAAAGGAGGAGTGTTCTACCGCCAATGGGCTCACCTCTCTCGATAATCAGCTGTTTTTTCCTGTCGCAGAAACCGCTAAGCTGTATGCTATACAAGAGTATTTTCAGTTGAGGAAGCCAAGATGAGTAACAATATTGCTGAGATTAAAAACAAAGAACGCGTGATTAACGAACTGATGCGTTTTATCAAAAAAGTACTCGCCGATCCACAGATCTGCGACAAGGCGATCGCCATCGCCCGCAAACACATGGACCAGAAAGATGCTGACCACCTGATAGCCGAAGAACTATCCTCCCTGACCAGCGTTAAAATCCCGATTGAATTTAGCGAAGCTGACAAGTTATTTCTGCATGTGTTGAAAGAGGTTGTCAAAGACGAACAGGCGCTCTACTGATCGATCAAACATAAGTGAACAGGTGCCGGACTCTCAGCGGCCGGCACTACTCCTCCACCAGCCAGCTTATCGATTGTCCTGCACCGGCATCCTGAGCCAGGCATTCAGCTAACCAAGGCTCGGACTGTTGCAGGGTATCGGCCAGTGGCCAGGGTGGGTTGATAATCAGCATGCCACTACCGTACATTCCCTGATCACTCGCGTTACGCACCCACAGCTCCGAGCGCAGAATATTGCGAAGACCCGAACGCCGAATCGACTCTACCATCATTTTCCAGCGTCCCGCTGGCAACAGCGGATACCAGACAGCAAAACAACCGTTAGGCCAGCGTTTCAGGGCTTTAGGCAAAAAGGCAGCCACCTGATCATATTCACTTTTCACTTCATAGGACGGATCAATCAGTACCAGTCCGCGATTAGGCTTGGGTGGCAGTAATGCTAACACCCCCTCATAACCATCCCGATGGTGTACCGCTATGTCTGCACGACTACTGAAAGCCTGCTTCAATTGCTGCACTTCACCTGGATGCAGCTCCATCAAGTGCAATCGATCGTCTTCACGCGCCATTCCAGCGGCCAAGGCCGGCGAACCAGGATAAAAATCCAGCGAACCTTCCGGGTTAACCGTGCGCACCTGCTCCAGATAATTAGCCACAGAATCAGGCATCCCCTGCTGCGTCCATAACCGAGCAATCCCTTCACGGTATTCTGCAGTTTTTTCCGACTGCTCAGAATTGAGGGAGTAATGCGCTTTGCCAGCATGGGTTTCCAAATAGTTCCAGGGCTTACCCTTTCGGTTCAGTGCGGCCAACAGACACACCAACAGGTGGTGCTTGTGCAGGTCAGCAAAATTTCCGGCATGATAGCCGTGCAGGTAACTCAACATGAATGCATTTCTCTCGACATATAGGTGATATTGCCACCGTACTGCGCTACCTTCGCCGCGCTCAGGGGGAGTGCCACCGGCACAAAACCATGCCGCTGCCAGTAGCCTTTAGCGCCCTCTATAGCCGTAAGTGCCAGCTTAGACAATTCCAGCTTGTGACCAGCTTCAGTCACGGCCTCAAACAGGCGCTGCCCCACACCCTGACCGGCCGCTGCTGGGGCAATCGCCATATCATGCAGATACAAACAGTCAGCCTCAGCAGGCAGGTTACAGCTGGGATCATTCAAGGCAGGTACGACCCCGTATGCCCAGGGCATCGCAATAACATACCCCAGCAAAACATCCCCTTGCACAGCGACAAAGCAGCTTTGTGGTGACGCCTCACGTTTAGCCCCCAGGCTGACCTGAGTTTCCGGTTCAAAATTACTATAGCAAGCACACTGAACCTGCCAGACTGAGGGTAGATCAGTGGGTTGCATTAAACGAATATGAATAGACATGCGCGTATTGTAAGCAGATACAAGCAAAAAGTAACGCTGGCCAGACACTCGGCCGAGCAGAGTTCAGGTTCTATCATCACAAATATTGTACACTGGGGGTCAACGCAAAAGCGGAACTTCACACCATGGCCAACGTCTCCAGTTATCTGAACAGTCTGGCTAATTACCTTTGGGCACTGGCACCCGGTAGTTGCACACCACCCAGCATCCAGCCAAGATTAATTGCCCATCGCGGCGCGCACGGAAGGGGCATAAAGGAAAATACCCTGAAAGCCTTTGATATTTGCCTGCAGATGGGTGTTTGGGGAATTGAGCTGGACATACATTTGACCCGTGATGCTGAACCAGTCATTCATCACGACCCAGACTGCGGTCAGCCATTTAACCGACCCGACCTGATTATTGCTGATACCAATTTCAACACCCTGCGCCAAGCCATACCCGACATCCCCCATCTGGATGAGGTGGTGGCTCGCTATGGTGGTCAGTTACACCTGATGCTAGAGATAAAAAGCTCCTGGCGTGACCGAGCTGAACTACCGCATCGAATTACCGAATCACTCAGCTCACTCACACCGGTAAAGGATTACCATCTGCTGTCGCTCGTGCCTGACCATCTGGAAGGGTTTTCTCAAATCCCACCGGCCGCATTTGTCGATGTTGCTGAAACCAATACCGGTGAGATCATCAGGCAAAACCTTGCGCTGGGCCACGGCGCGGTTGCTGGCTCCTTCGCCCTGATTACTACAACCAACCTGCGCCAGCTGCAACAGGCAGGCAAGCAAGTAGGTACCGGCATGGTTGAAAACCACGCCATCCTAAATCGTGAAGCCTATCGTGGGGTCGACTGGATCTTTACTGACCACATTCTGAGCCTGTTACCTGAAGCAGACAAACAACATAAACAGCGAAACAGATAGCTACAACTGACAGCTATTCAGCCGCATCCCTGTGCTCCCAGTCATCAGCCGCCTGTTCACCACGCTTCTCATTCACGGGCAGGAGCGTCATTATCGCCATGACAAACAGCGCCAGACAAAAGAGTATCGCATCGGCCAGACCAAACACCCACTGGATCAGCCCCAGCCCTAAAATACCGAAAACAGCCGCCAGTTTGGCTGACATGCCCCAGAAGCCAAAGAACTCCGCCGACTTACCTTGTGGTGTTAAAATACCCACCAGTGCACGGCCTGCCGACTGTGACGACCCCAAGCTCAAGCCGGACAATACACCAGCAAATAAAAACACATACTGCGCCTGCCAACTCACCCCTAACCACTGGTGCATGGCAGCGGTCAGAGAAGGCGTTTGCCAAATAGCCAATATTGCCACCAACCACAGCAGCAAGGTAATAATATAGGTGGTACGCGCACCTATGTGACTCTGAATATAACCAAATCCAATCGCACCAATTGCCGCAGTAATTTGCACAATCACAAACATCAGCACCCTCACCTCTTCATCCCAGCCAATAACCTGAGAGCCGTAGATAAAGGAGAAGGAAATAATGATATAAATACCGGCCATAGAGAAAAAAATCGAAATTAACAAACTGCGTAAATCCCTGAAATAATGCATTTCACGCCAGGTTGTTTGAAGCCTCTGTATGCCAGCACTAAACAGATTTTGTCCTTCAGGCAAGGCTTGTTTCGTACCCCGCTCACGCAACCAGATAAAAGTCGGTATCGCCGCCAGCAGAAAAAACACACCAGCAAAAGGTCCTACCCAGCGAATAGTTGCATAGTTTTCTGCCGTCACATCTCCCAGAAAATATAATGTGAAGGCTGTCGCAATCAATCCACCGATATAACCCAAGCCCCACCCCAGGCCCGATATCCACCCCAGCGACTTGCGTGGTCCAAGGTCAGGCAAAAAGCTGGCAATAAACCCCTCGCCCAAGGCATAGGCAAAATTAGACACGATGATCAACAACATAGCCGGAATTAACCACCCCGGCTCGACAAAATATAGCAACACGGTGGCGACAACAGTCAGCAGATAGCTAAAAAACAGATAGCGTTTACGCTGGCAGGCATAATCCATCATCGCACCACACACTGGATTAGCGACCACTACCATCAGATAGCTGACCGCCAACGCCAGGCTCCAGAGCAGATTACCCAATCTATAATCTGGAGCATCTCCCACAATGACCCGAGTAAACAGGTCACCATAGATTACGGTGATAATCAGCAGCGTATAGCCCTGATTAGCAAAATCAAACATGGCCCAGCCAAAGATTTCACGCTTGGGTGCCAACCGGGCAGAGGTTATTGATGGTGCAGAATCAGAGGGCATCACACCGGCATCTCCTATGAACAGTGTTGGGATCGTCTTAGCCGTGCAGCTTAACACTGCTTTTACCAGCTTTGAATTCTGGACAGTAGGGAATCAGTTATCTACTATTCAAAAAAAGCCGAGGATTCCTGTATGGTCAGTCGCTTGATTCACTTTCCGGCCATGCTTCTGGCAGCCACTCTATCACTTTCTGGTTGCGTCGCCGTCATAGACAATATCGCCCTGTCCGGCCTGGATGAACAAACTCGCCAATACGCTGCCATATATCGGCTTGGTGAGCCGTTTAAAGATGCCACTGATGCTCAAGCCGTTCGAATTATTACTACATCACGCAACCCAGAGCAAATCACTCTGGGAGCCGTTATCGGACTGTGGGATCAACGCCCTGCATTGCTAGAAGCGGCTTTATCACGTGGACTAGCGCCCAATCAACCCATTCCAAACCGGTTACTTGTAAGTTACCCACAAAGTGACTTTACCCTGCCGTCCCCACTATCGGCTGCTTACACCTTGATGTCACTTCCTCCAATGAATCAACCCATTGATAACCGCGCTCAGGTCACTCCGGCGATGCTGGTGCGTGATCTGGAATCATTTGAACGCTTGGTTGCTGCCGGTGCAGACTACAACTCTGAAACACTTAATGCCGCTCTGAAAATTGCCACCGTATTTGCTGAAACACCTCAACTGGCTGAACGCCTATTACACATGGGTGGCGATCTGACAGCCAGCCTGCATCCAGAAATACTACCGACGATTTTTGCTGTTGCCAGTCAAGGGCATCCACAGATGATGACCTGGTTACTGGCTCAAGGCGCTGATCCCAACAGTCACTTCAGCACACCGTCCCACCGCCGCCTTCAACCCCGATTCGACGGTGTTGCAATCCACAGTTATTTACTCGACGCAACCCCACTCTATTTCCTGCCGATCTATACACCAGATACCCGCAGCCGACAGCGCGCGGTGGAGATGGCCCAAGTGCTGATTAATGCAGGTGCTGATATCAACGCCAAGGCCACTTTTAGCTATAGTGCCCCTGATGATCGGCCCATGGCAGCATGGACACCCTTACATACCTATCATATGCACCTGAACCAACCTTATGGAAATCCTGATTTAGTCAACTTCCTGATCTCCATGGGAGCCAACCCCCAAGCCCTGACCAGCACAGGGCAGACTCCGGAACAGGTCACCGGCCTGATGGAGCGAACTGTACAGCAAGTTGCCGCACTGGAAGATCAGCGTCGCCGAGCACAGGAACAACGAGCAGCCCAGGCCAGACAGCAACAGCAACAGCAACAAACTGATTCAGGCAATCTGTTTGGTAAGGCTATCGCCATTGCTGGCCTTACAACGGTTGGCGCAGCAGCCAGCAATGCCGGAGTAGACTCAAGTGCAATTGCGCAAATTGTTGGCGGTGGGATTGCGGATGTGATGACCGAAGGACGTGCAGGGGGCATTCAGCAGGCTCAGCAACAACTGCAGCCGCAGGCTACTCAACCCAATACAACCACCCAGAGTAACACCTCTGCCGCATTGCCGCCGGCACCAGGCTTCCAGACGGAAACCTATCGGGTCAGTTGCCCTTCAGGTACAAGCAACGACATTCCCCTGCATTACAGAACTCAGCAGTGCCGGAGTGCCATGATTGACTTTGCCAGTGCTTACTCTTGTAATGATTATAAACGATTTGAACAGGTACATTCCGCCTGTGAGCAAGCGTGTGGTTCGGTAAACTGCCTACAGGAATAAAAATATTTAACCCTGGCTCCAGACATCAGGCAAATGCCACTCAGCTATCCAGATCGGAATGGCTTCAGCAGGCATGGGACGTGCGATGAAGTACCCCTGCGCCAGCTCACACCCCAATGCCAACAAGCGTTCACCCTGAAGCAGAGTTTCCACGCCTTCGGCCACCGGTGTGCGTCGAAACGTAGTGGCCAGACCTAGAATACCTTCCAGCATGGCATTGTCATCCAGATCTTCCAGCATGTCGCGAACAAAGCTGCGATCAATTTTCAAGGTCTGCACTGGTAGACGCTTCAGGTAAGTCAAAGACGCATAACCGGTACCAAAGTCATCCAGAGCAAAGCTGACACCCAATGCCAGGCAATCTTCTATAATCGCAGTCACTCGCTCAAGATCGAACAACGCACTGCTTTCTAATATCTCAATTTCCAGACGGTGAGAGGGAACATCCGGGTAGCGTGACAGTGCTGATTGCAAACGCTCAACGAAGGCCGGGTGCTGCAACTGATGCGCACCCACGTTGACACTGACTGTCCAATCAACATCCAGCCACTTATTAAGCTGCGCCAACGCTGTTTCAATCACCCAGTTACCCAGTGCAATTTCCAGAGAATGGCCTTCGATCTGTGATAAAAACTCGACTGGAGGCAGTACACCGCGATCTGGGTGCTGCCAGCGCAATAACGCCTCCATCCCAACCACTGAGCCGGTACGCATGTTCACTTTGGGTTGATAAAACAGCACGAATTCTTCAGCCCGAAGCGCCGCAGTTAACCGCGCCATATTCTCGTGATGTCCTCGCACGGCATTATCACGGGCCAGATCAAAATGATGAATACGATTTTTGCCCGACAATTTGGCCTGATACATGGCCTGATCCGCCTGACGTAGCAGTTGGTCTGCATCAATAGGCGCACTCTGTGGATAAAAGGTCACACCCAGGCTGGCTGATACCTTCAGTACATAACCCCGATCCAGCACCTCACGGGCCGCTGCCTCGAGCAAGCGTACCAATATTGAGGTACAGGCGTCAGTGTCCTGGTTATCCACCAACACAGCGACAAACTCGTCCCCCCCCAAGCGGGCCAGCGTATCGCTTTCACGCAACACATGGCGCATCCGCTCAGCAACCAACACCAGTAAACGGTCGCCAGCATCATGCCCATAACGATCATTGACCGCTTTGAAGCCATCCAGGTCAAGATAGGCAATCACCAGTTTTGTACCGCGACGCAGAGCCTGAGACATCGCCTGCTGCATTCTATCCGCCAGCAATACCCGGTTGGGCAACCCTGTCAAAGGATCATAATGAGCAATACGCTCCAGCGCTTGCTGTTGCCGCTTTTGCACACTGATATCGCGCACTGTGCCCTGCACCATCACTTCGCCGGCAATTTCGATACGTGTAAGCAGTACTGTACAGGGAACATCGCGACCATCCAGTCGTCGATGTAACCACTCACCATAATAGGCGCCATCACGCATCGCGATCTGCAGCATGTCCTTTGCCATACTGGATGAATCGCGCCCGCAGGGTTGTTGCTCTGGCGAAAGGTCTATGGGCGTCAACGCCTGAAGTTCAGCAAAATTACCGGCCCCAAAGAGTTCCACCATAGAAGGGTTACCCGCTCTGAAGCTCCAATCCGGTGGTGCTACAATCATCATGGCATCACGTGATTGTTCAAAGATCACTCGATAACGCTCTTCACTGTCACGTAGAGACTGTTCCAGATACTTCTGATCTGTTATATCCAGCGCGATCTCCAGACGAACGTAGCGCCCATCATCCCAGGGAATTGCTTGATCATGCAGTTGAAACCAACGCTGTACCTGTTCGTTGTAATGTTCCCAGATCACCGGATCGGCTGGTTTGCCATCAGTCTGAAGCAGACGGTCATTGGTGCAAAACTCACAGGGTGCAGATCGCCCTTGCAACGCCTGCCAACAGATCTTACCTACCACATCCCCCATTAGTCGACGAGCATGTGCATTAACAAACAACACCTCATAGCTTTGCATATCAGCAACGTACACGGCGGCATTGGTACCATCGAGAATATTCAACAAGCGTCGATGTGAAATCGACAGGGTTTCAGATTGAGCTTGCAAAGCATCAGCCGCGACTTGTCGCTGCTCCGAAACTTCGCGGGCTAAACGCAATGTATTCAACGAATGCGACACGTACATAGAGCGGATGATGCTCATCAGCACACCGGATGCATCCTGCATGGACGTCTGCGCGACTGACAGAGCCTCGTCGGTCGTTAAGCCTTGCTGTTTTGCTTTCACAACAGAGGCCAGAAAACGATCAGATTCCAGAATATGCGAAACTAACCAGCGCACCAGGAAGCTCAGGGTCTGTTCGGCAACATCATCCACAGGTTTCTCCGCCAAGGATGCCCGTAGCCGATCCAACTGTACGCTAAATGCCTGATGCCCAGCCTGATGGTGTGTATATTCTGACGATTCATCAGCAAGATACTGCAGCCAAAGCGCCTCTTCAGTCTCGAAATGATGGGCGGCATAAGCAGACAACTCATCAAATTCATCATCCAATGTCTCAACACAAACACTGGCCATAAACTTGGCTGCCAGGCGATTAAGAATAGCCACCAATTGCCGGTGTTGTTTATCTAGCTCTGCAATTCCGATTTCAAAATCCCGCTCCCATGGAAATATGTCAATCTGCGTCAAGCGCTCACCCCCGCCAGCCATGCTGAATAACCAGTCCAACCCTACCTTGAGCATAATTCATAGAATGCAACCCTGCATGCTTTAATTGTACCCACCAAAACATCTCAGATATGCTATCAAGTGCAGTTACACTTTCAGGAAGGTTCAGATGGCGCACAAGCTGGTAATAAAACGCGGGAAAAAAGCTGGAGCAGCCCCTGGCACTCTGGTGCATGTCGGTGAACAGAATAACGCGGAGGTTACTCTGCAAGTCATCGATTATGATCAGCATCACCTCCGGGAGTTTGAATTACATCACCCTGATGACTGCGCTGACTTATTAACCAGCGACAGCATTTCCTGGATCAACCTGAACGGGTCACATCAGGTGCCTATCATTGAATCGCTGGGCAAGCTATTAAAACTGCATCCACTGGTCATGGAAGATCTTCTTAATACTGATCAGCGCCCCAAATTGGAGGCATACGATGGTTATCTCTACATCGTAGTCAAAATGCTGCAATTTTGTGACAAAACCCAGGAAATTCGTACCGAGCAGCTCAGCTTGATTCTGAGCGATCGCCTGTTGATCTCTGTACAGGAACGCCCAGGTGATGTCTTTAACGGTGTGCGTGAAAGACTCCGTAATGGCCGTCGACAGCGTCTACTGCAAGCCGACTATCTCGCCTATACACTGATAGATGCCGTGGTAGATCATTATTTCCTGCTGCTGGAAAGCCTGAGCGATCAAATCGAAGCTTTGGAAGATGAACTGGTCACACAACCGACTCCCAATACGCTTAGCAAAATTCATCACTTCAAAAGGGAAATGTTACTACTACGCAAAGCTGTCTGGCCCTTGCGAGAACTATTAAGCCGCTTAATGCGAGATGAAAACCCCCTCATAGGCGATGAAACTCGGCTCTATCTACGAGATGTGTACGACCACACTATCCATATTCTGGATACCATCGAGACCTTGCGTGAGCTACTGGTCAGCATGCTAGATCTGTATCTTTCAAGTATTAATAATCGCATGAACGATGTGATGAAAACCCTGACTCTGATAGCCACCATCTTCATGCCATTAACCTTTATTGCCGGAGTCTACGGCATGAACTTCGAATTCATGCCGGAACTGGGCTATCCTTGGGCCTATCCTGCCGTGATAGGTTTTATGCTGATTGTCACCCTGGGCTTAGTACTCTACTTCCGGCGCCGACACTGGCTGTGAATATCTGAATTCTTCCAACATTTTCGGATCGATATGTGGCCCAGGGTAGAGTTCCTCCGGCCAGCTCAGCAGCATCACTGCCAGTACGTTACGATGTTCTCCACGAGCAAAATCCGTACTCCCCTGGGGTGATGGGATCATCCTAGCATCACTATCATAAGCTGCCGTCAACGCCTGTCGTAGTTGCCCTATCGCGGGGTGATCGATATGGTCAGTCAATGCCAGACTGATACCTACTTCCGCCAGAATATCCTCGGTCGCCGTCTCCAGCAGCCGAGGCAATTGATCAATAAAATAATCAGTAATCCACGGAAAGGTGTCAGATGGCAAGGTATCCTGATAGTAGCGGCTAGCTGCAATGACAATATGTGTCATGCCGTAAATTTTGTTATGAAACTCCTGAGAGCTGAGTAAATTATCCCGATCATGCGGATAAATCGACTGAAAACGTGCTAAAAAAGGCTCACGTAAATCCGTCACGCCCAACTGCTGCAGAAACCAGACCAGATTAGCGGCCTGAGCAGCATAATGACGTACCGCCTTTTCACTGAGAACGAACTCATCAAATGGCATAGATGCCAGCAGTTCAAATGCTGGATCAGAGCGTTCACCCAGTGCACTATCCAATAAACCATAGTAGTCCAACTGAATCATACGAAACACCAGATCCGTAGCAAACGTCATTCCCGGATGAGCCTGCAAAAGCTCAACACGCTGACGTTGGCGAACAGTTCTTAGCGAGCGAGCCTGTAGCAAAGCCTGATCACGATACAGCAAGTAATCCGGCTCCTCCGCCAGAGAATCCAGGTCCCGGCGCAGGGTTGAGATCAGTTGTTGTGCGTAATGCTGGTTATAAGGCAGGAAAACCTCATCCCCAGTCATACGATAAAGGCGCTGAGCATAGTGCCTCTGTAACGATAAAGGTAACTCGCTCAGCCGCTCTTCATAATGCTCACGGATAGACGAAACAACTTCGGCCTGCTGTGCCGATGATTGCAAAGGTTGGCTGCATGCCGACACCAGCCACAGCAGCAAAAAAACCAGATAGACAGGACGAAAACAACGCAGCATTACCCAATACTCCGACAGGTTTACCCATTTAATGGGAACAGTGTACACCCCATTTCAAAAAGCTCACACTTTCCCTTGCAACAGCCTGTGACTCACAACCTTAGCAACAATTGAACTCCACCCACTGCAACAGCGCCAGTGCACTTTCATCTTCAGCACTTTGAAATAGCTCATAAATCTGATTAATGTTGGTATGAATCAGGAACAGATCATCCGGTTCAGGCCCAGATAAGGGTTTACGTTTTTTAAAAAAATAGTCCCAGAAAGGTGATGTATAGCGATGATCTGCAGCATATTGTTCAATCAGTCCCATAACCCGTGCCGCATTGCCATCGCAATCAATTCCCCTGAAGGTTACATAGCGATCTATTTCATCCTCGCCCTTAAGCCTTCCATCCATACCAGTCTCCTTAATAATGTTAAAGTCTATTGCTCGGATGCAAAAGCAGCACCAGCCAGACCAAAGCTAAGCGTTAACTGGCACTAAATTGTCACAGATCAATAAAACCTAGCTAAAAGAGCCTTTTAACTCACTGATAGTGAAGGAGAAGCGTCACAACACAGCCAACAAACCTGACAATTGTCAGGTTTGTTGCATAGTCAGCGCTGTAACTGTTCTGCCGTGATATTGATCGAATGGCTGAACGCGTGTAACTCATCACCCTGCTTGCGTAAATCCAAGGCAATGTCTGCGTTGCTTCGTCCCAGCTCAGCGAGATGTTGAATATGAGCATTCACATCTTCTGCCACGCTGAGTTGCTCATCAGCAGCGCCAGCAACCTGACGATTCATAGTAGATATAATCTGCGAAGATTCAGCAATTTCATCCAGTGCTTTATCAGCCAGACTAACCTGATCAACACCTTCTCTGGCTTTCTGCTCAGATCGAGACATCACCTTAACGGCTTCTTTTGAACCCGTCTGCAATTGTTCAATCATCTGTTGAATTTCCTGGGTGGCTTGCTGTGTTCGTGAAGCCAACGAACGTACCTCGTCGGCAACAACGGCAAAGCCTCGTCCCTGCTCTCCTGCCCGGGCAGCTTCAATAGACGCATTAAGTGCCAGCAGGTTGGTTTGTTCTGCAATGCCTGAAATCACATCCAAAATATGATTAATACTGGTGACATCCCCTTCCAGCCGATGAATTACATCACTTGCTCGAGTAACTTCTGCAGCTAGAGACTCCATTGCCAATACTGAATCCTGCAGTACCTGCTTACCCTTTCGAGTCGATACTTCTGTCTGCTGCGCCGCAGCTGACGCATTACCGGTATTTCTAGCCACATCCCGAAGGGTAGCTGACAGAGACTGCATGGCATTAGCCACCACCTGGCTTTTATCCAACTGCTGATCAACACCTTTAAGCGTCTGATCTACGGCGCTATTCATTTGACTGAAAATCAGCTCTGAATCCCGGCTGATTTCATGTATACGGCTAGCAACTGTCGATATTTTAGCTTTGTTAAACAAGGCCTCATGCGCCACCAACGCACTTTCATCCAGCGACCCCATATAAGCCAGGGTCATTAAGGGCTTATCAACCACCTTTTTCGCTCTGGCAGCGATCAGACGGTTTTTACCCGAAAATAACCATGCCAAAAGGGGTGTCAGGATAATCGCACCCATAGCACTGAGAAATGCCCCGGTTTTTGGCAGTTCAAAAACAAACCAGGCGTACAGCCACTGCAACGAGAAGGCAAAACTCAGCGCCACCATCAGGCGTACAGTAGTGCCAAGATTACGGGGGTCCAAACGATGCATCAAACGCGGTTTACGCCCTAGACGTAACTGCCTGTACAGATGTTCCGCACGTTTAACTGCCGCCCGCGTGGGCCGAAAACGTACTGACTGATACCCCACCAGGCGATTGTTGTCATGGCAAGGGGACACAAATGCACTAACCCAATAAAAATCACCATTTTTACAACGATTTTTTACCAGTCCCATCCATGACTGCCCTGATTTCAGGGTATCCCACATATCCTTGAATGCAGCTTCAGGCATATCTGGATGACGAACCAGATTATGCGATGTGCCGATTAATTCTTCTTTTGAGAACCCACTGATACGGATAAAGGCCTCATTAGCAAAGGTAATAATGCCTTTAGGATCAGTCAGAGTAACAATCATGTCTTCTTCATTGAGGAGGTGTTCTGTATCCGTGACGGGAAGATTTTTCTTCATCGACTGCTCACAGGTAATAGGTCTGATACCAGACGGGAGAGACTCTAATACTATCGTAGCAATCGATTGAAATAGTTGATAAATATCAATGAAGTGATCAGGCTCAATGACACACTTTTGTAGAGGACTATGATATTGACTAACTGGAGTAACTAAACAGGAAAGTCGCTATGAGAAGCAAGGAATCAATGGAAGAGTTTCGGGCATTTGAGAAGGTCATTACCGCATTCAGAAAAGCTCCCAGGGACTATCATAGGAAGATCAACAACCGTCTGACTCGGCAACTGCACAACGCACTACCTGCATTTATTTTTTGGTTACTTATAGCCAGTCTTTTAAACCTGATTGCCTGGCAATACTTACAGGGAAGCAATAATGCCGGGGAAAGCACCGCACTTATCACACTGATCAGTTTGGTACTGACAATTGCGTCCCGCAGTTACACTGTAAATCACCTGATGTACCACTCCATCGGCCGCTTGGGCAAACTACCAACCTGGCATAACCTCTCAGACAGAATAGGCTTTTTTCACCGCTTTATGGCAGTTTCAACGCTGGTGTGGCTAGGTGTTCATGCAGGATACAAGCCGTTTGCAGCCCCCTACGTGGATGAAGTACTACTGGTAGCTCTACTTGGGCTGGTAACGATCATTATTCTCACATCGTTTGCCGTCTTCAGACGCAAGTATCACAACCACTTCGAAAATATTCACCGCTATGGAGGTTATCTAGCCGTCACCCTGTTAGTTGCCTATTTTTTGCTAACAGGGATTGAATCTTCATACTCGCTGACTCACTTTATAAGTCAGCCAGAACCCTATCTAATCCTTACCATTATCACCATGTTGACAGCCCCCTGGATCGGCGTAAGTGAAGTCTATCCAAAGTTAGTCCATGTTGGCCCTCATGTAATCGGAATGCGATTGCCGGGTAAACCGAGCTTCGGCACCTATACACGGATGACGCTGGGCAACCGTTATTTCCATCCATTTGGCGACTCAATGCTTGATTTCGATGATAAGGATAATCGTGTGATTTATATCACGCCCGCGGGTGATAGAACGACGGAAGTGGTCGAATCGGCCAAAAACGGCAGGTTTTTACTGGCAGAAACCACAGCAAAAATGCGCCGTTTCAAGGGCTTTATGTACCACCATGCAAACTATGACAACATTCTGATTTTAGTAACGGGAGGTGGTATCGCGCCAGTGATTCCTTGTCTGGTATTAAATACCCATACACGTATCAATGTGCTATGGATTGGCAAGGATCAGCCCGAAGAGTTTACCCAACCTTTGCTCGAAAGCCTGATGAACAAAATTTCCGATCAGGAAATCAATGTCCATATACTGAACACCAAGGATCCCGATCTAAAATCCTTTACAGACAAAACCTATATTGCCCTACTACTCCAAGCCTGTGAGCATTATAACCCTGAAGCCGTTTTTGTCATGTCGAATCAAAAGTTTACCATTGATGCTATGCATGCCTTGAAAGAATCTGGGATGAAAGCCTATGGTGCCACCTTCGATTCCTGATGACTCAATACACTAGCCTCAGCGGCGTTTGTGTTACCCTGCAACACCCGCTGTAGATTCTCTTCAACCCAATCGGCCAGTGCTTGTACCCTGACAGCCACTTCCTCTCCCATAGGCGTCAGGCTGTACTCTACATGTGGTGGCACCACAGGATAGGCCGTTCGCAATACGAAGCCATCGGCTTCCAGGGCCTGCAACGTCTGCGCCAGCATCCGTTCACTGACACCGTTTATTTTCCGTCGCAACTCACTGAAACGGTAGGTATCTTCCAGTAATGCAATTAACACCAGTACCCCCCAGCGACTGGTCACATGATTTAACACTTGTCGCGAAGGGCAGCGATCAGAAAACACCTGACCGCGCTGCATCTGCTCAGCCAGCGTATTACCCAGCAGTTTAGTTTTCGAAGAAATACCATTCATTTAACACTTACCTTTTTGTATGTACTTACTATAAGTTAGCATGAGTGCTAGTCTTGCATCCACAATTAAATACACCACTGAGGTAATATCATGATTTTAATTACTGGAGCATCTGGACAGTTAGGCCGTCAGGTCATTGAACTGTTATTACAGAGCCTACCGGCCGAACAAATTGTGGCTGGCGTACGTACGCCTGAAAGCGTTTCCGATCTTCAATCACGAGGCGTGCAGGTACGCCAAATGGATTACACCCAACCAGAAAGTTTAGACCTAGCCTTAACAGGTATTCAGCAGCTGTTATTAATCTCTTCAAGCGAAGTGGGTCAACGAACGAATCAGCATCGCAACGTGATTGATGCAGCTAAAAAAGCGGGAGTTACCATGCTGGCATACACCAGCCTGCTGCATGCAGATAGCTCACCTTTAGGTTTGGCAGATGAACACAGACAGACAGAAACCCTGCTGCAAGCATCTGGACTAAACTGGGTGTTGTTACGTAATGGGTGGTACACAGAAAACTACCTTGCCAGCCTACCCGCCGCACTGGAGCATGGCGTAGTACTTGGCTGTGCAGGTGAAGGACGCATTGCATCGGCAACACGTCATGATTATGCGGCCGCCGCCGTCACTGTATTGCTGGAAGGTGCCAAACACTACCATAAAACCTATGAACTGGCTGGAGACAGCAGTTATTCATTGGCAGAATATGCAGATAAAATCAGTCAACTGACTGGGAAAAACATCGCTTATCAGGATCTCACAGAAACCGACTTCCGAAACACCTTGATCAGCGTAGGCTTGCCAGAGCCTCTGGCAGAGTTACTCGCCGATTCGGATGCAGGTGCTAGCCAAGGCGCGCTGTTTGATGGCAGTCAGCAACTCAGCCAGTTAACCGGCCAACCTACCACATCACTGGAAAGTGCCCTGCAGAAGGCGCTAGAAAAACTCTAATCATCTAATGACTGCTCCTCAGGGAGCAGTCATTGTTGCCAAAACAATTAAAATAACACGCTCACCAGCAAGTAAACGGCTGAAAAAACTACCGATGCAAACGTCATCACCATCCCGATCATACGGTATATTAGCGTTTCATTTACCTGCCCCAGTCCATAAGCATGCAATAGACGCCCTAGCAGTAACAGTAATCCTAACAAATGCACCCACCAAAACGGAGCTTGCTGCGCTTCAACAAAAAATACTAGCAACAGTCCCAGCGGCACATATTCCGCAAAATTAGCATGCACCCGGATAGCCCGACCTAACTGTTTGTCGCCGGCATCCCCCAGACCAACCTGTAATGCCCGGCGCAGGCGAATAATCCGAAAGCTTAGAAAGACAAACAGCAGTGCCAATAAAGCAGCATAGAGCGGTGTGATAGACATGACCTAATTCCTTGTTATCTGCAGATTGTGCAGAAGTGATTGCCAATTAATACAGCGTTTAAGGTAGAAGAATCATGCCTAGTTGTATAGAAAAAAAAGCCTGCCCGATAAATGCAACAGGCTGCTGCAAACCGTTATGAATTAAATGCCTGTAACACAGCCGCCAGGTTTTCCCCTAAGATTGGAGAAACATAGCCTCCTTCCTGGACAATGACTGTAGGCTTTTTCAAGCTGTTTACACGACGTCCAATTTCAGCGAAGCCTTCAGTAGTCAACTTGAGCACAGCGAACGGGTCCTGTTCCGAAGCGTCCAGCCCCAATGCCAATATAATGGCATCTGGAGCAAATCCTTCCAAAGTCTCCAGTGCTTGATCCAAATATCTCATGTACTCGGCATCACCGGTATTTTCAGGAATAGGCAGATTTAAGTTATAACCCAATCCATCACCGGCTCCCCGTTCATGTGCATACCCCCAGAAATGAGGATAACAACAAGCCGGATCGGCATGGATCGACAAGGTCATCACATCCCGACGATTCCAGAATATCGCCTGTGTGCCATTACCGTGATGCAAATCCACATCCAAAATGGCCACCCGTCCAAAAGACTCCAGCAAACGCTCAGCCGCAATAGCCGAATTATTCAAAAAACAAAAACCGGCACAGCCATCACTATAGGCATGATGCCCCGGTGGACGACAGACAGCATAACTGGAGTTTACGTCACCGCTAGCCACAGCATGCGCCGCACTGATTGCCGTCTGGGCTGACGCATAAACACCCGGCCAAGTGCCCGCTCCCACTGGGCATGAGGTATCCATCAAATGCCAACCCACTTGGCCAATAATATCTTTCGGATAGGTTGCGGCATAACGCCCCGGATTGCTTTTAGGGATAATCTCCTCACTGGCTTCCGGTAATGTCTCCCAACGTGCATAAACAGATTTCAAAAAACTCAGATAGTCCGGCGAGTGCACTCTCGCAATCAGTCCCATACCTACGTCTTCCGCCGTACACAAAGGAATCCCCATTTGCTGCAAGGTGCGCTGAAAAATCAGGCTACGCTCAGGCACTTCCCGTGCCTGAATTCGATTACCATTTTTCATGTAAAACTTGGGATCATGCTTAGTCTGATCCGGATGATAAAATGCTTTCATTCTGTACTTCCTGGCAGAGTGGTCGGGTATTAATTATCGACAGCGTTTGCCGCCAGAAGGAGTGTGCTCAGCAACAGGTTGCAACCTGTTTCAAGGTGCTCTGGGCGGGTATATTCACACTCATTGTGGCTCAGCCCTTTTTCTGAAGGGACAAAAATCATCGCCGCCGGTATCACTCGATTGATATAAACCGCATCGTGACCGGCCCCGCTGGTCAGAGTGTACGTCTTCATGTCGGGATCGTTCAGTTCGGCGGCCTTGCTGATGAAGTCAAGGCAGTGCTTGTCAAAATGACATGGCGGTAAGGTCCAGGTTTTACGGACAGACAATGTCAGATCTTGCT
Organism: Nitrincola sp.; assembly: GCF_048264025.1. NCBI lineage: Bacteria > Pseudomonadati > Pseudomonadota > Gammaproteobacteria > Oceanospirillales > Oceanospirillaceae > Nitrincola > Nitrincola sp. Next base: position 30,379 of record NZ_JBLXDN010000022.1, on the reverse strand, counting down.
CGTCGGCAATGCGATGCATGATTTCCACCGCGCGTTGTTCCAGTCGTTCAAGCCGCTCCTCGGTTGCCTCCCTGAGATCCAACGAAAAGCTGACTTCCCCAGGTGACACATTCGTTGATGCATTAGGGATAGCTAACTCGCCAATCGTACAACGGCTGTTGTCGCCATTTGCCGCTGTCATGTCAGTTAACTCCAGCACCATTCGCGACGCTCCAACAAGCGCATCCTTGCGCAGATGCATAGGGCTAGGACCCGCATGACAGGAACGCCCCACCACGTCCACTTGATACCAACACATCCCCAGCACACCTGATACGATGCCAATATCAATATCCTTCGCCTCCAATACGGGGCCTTGCTCTATATGCAGTTCATAGTATTGATAGTAATCAGGCCGACTATCGGCCGCCTGTGTCGCATACCCCAAATCGCTCAATGCATCTACGACACGCACGCCTTCAGCATCCTGGGTATCCAGAGCGTCCTGTAGTGAAAACACCTCCGCAAATACTCCCGAACCCAGCATGGCAGGTTTGAAGCGAGCGCCCTCTTCATTGGTCCAAACGGCTACTTCAATGGGCCTGCGTGTCGAAATCTCCTGCTCATGCAAACAACGCAACACCTCTAATCCGGCAATACAACCATACACGCCATCGAATTTACCTCCGGTTGGCTGAGTATCCAGATGACTCCCAGTCATTACTGGGGCCAAACTGGAGTCTGCACCCTCTCTTCTGAGAAATAAATTACCTATGGCATCAACTCTCAGGCTGCATCCCAAAGCCTCAGCCCAACTGATAAAAAGGTCTCGCGCCTGCTTGTCTTTGGCTGTTAACGCCAGACGATGACACCCACCAGCTTTACTGCCTTCAACCTCGACATGACCTATCTCTCCGATGGTCATCAACGTATTCCAGAGTCTTTCACGGTTACATCTAGGCGCTGTCATGTTGTTTAATATCCAATGGCAGGTTGTACAATATTTTTCAGTGGTTGCTGCTGCAGATAGCACCGCAACTCATCTACGAGGTTATTAACGGCCGTTGCTGGGCGTACATCGCTGGCATCATGTGGGGTCACAATGATGTTAGGGTGATCCCAAAAGGGGCTGTTAGCCGGCAGGGGTTCATCGGTAAATACATCAATTGAAGCTCCCGTAAGCGTGCCCTGCTCAAGTGCATTAAACAGATCTTCGGTATTCAGATGCGCACCCCGGCCGATATGAATCAGGTAAGCATTCGGCAGCAGTTGTTGGAATAACCAGGCATTCAAAATACCCTGAGTTTCATGCGTCAGCGGTAGCACGCAGATCAGTACTTCCGTACGTTGCAAAAAGCCCTGTAATTGCTTTTCACCATGGAAGACTTGCACTCCCGAACAAGCCGTCGACTTCTCCTGCTTACGCCACCCGGCCACATTGAATCCCAATGCATAGCAGTCTCTGGCAATCCGTTCTCCCATAAACCCAAGCCCCAAAACACCGACATTCACTTCGCTGGGTGCTCGCATTGGCTGACGTAGCCACTGGTGGCGCCTTTGCTGCTCAAGATAGGTCATGAAGTTTCGCTGATGGCCGATCAAATGCCAGATAGCAAAGGTACTCATAATCGCCGCTTGCTCTGGATCACGATTGCGACAAACCAGCAGATCAGCCGGGCGGCTTGGACAGGCAAGAATGTTATCTACGCCGGCCGCGATCGATGCCACCAAATGCACATTCGGATAACGCTCGAAAAAGTCAGGGTCAGGTTGCCATAGCAGTGCAAAGCTGATTTTTTCAGGGTCGTGCGGCATCGCTTGCGTGAACACGCTCAACTCACCTGCATAGGGCTGAAAATGAGACAGATAGGGCGTCATATCGACGCTACTGCTGTGTAAAATGCCATACTGCATTTATCTACTAGCCCCCACGACGTCCAGTTCAGGTCGCGAGCTCCAGTGAGCTCCCGGGATAGAAGCAATCAAATTCTGCGTATAAGGATGAGACGGTGATTCAAACACCTCAGTCGTGTTCCCAGCCTCAACAATCTGGCCATACTGCATCACAATCACGCGATCACACACCTGTGCGGCGACCCGGAGGTCATGCACAACGAACAGCACGGCAAGATTCAAGCGTTTCTTCAACGTATCGATGAGTTCCAGAATCTGCGCCTGTACCGATACATCCAGCGCCGATATCGCTTCATCTGCAACCAGCACTTCCGGATCATGTGCCAATGCACGAGCAATGCCGACGCGCTGACGCTGTCCGCCAGAAAACTCGTGTGGATAACGCTTAAGAGCGGAGGCTGGCAACTCAACAAGCTCCAGTAACTCGACCGCTTTGGCTAATGCCACGGCCGCTGGGACGCCCTGCGCAATCGGACCCGCAGCAATGATCTGTCCAATGGTTTTACGCGGATTAAGCGATGCATAGGGATCTTGAAATACCATTTGTATGCGCTTACGAAAAGGCGCCAACTCTTTATCTTTCAATGACTGGATCGGGCTATTTCCAAGCAGAATTTCGCCACTATCCGAGTCCAGTAGCCTAACGATGCAACGACTCACCGTCGATTTACCTGAACCCGATTCTCCTACCAGCCCCAAGGTTTCACCTCGGTAGAGATCAAAGCTGACATGATCTGCAGCACTCACTATGCGCGGTTTGCTAAACCAGCCACCGCCTGTGACGTAGGTCTTACACAAATCGCGTACAGAGAGTATTGGCTCATCATCCAGTTGAGTGCGTACTTTCCGCTCAGGTGCTGTCAGTGGTGGGACGGCAGCAATCAGCTTTTGGGTATAGGGATGCTTGGGATGATTTAGAACCTGTGCTTTATCCCCAATCTCAACCATTACGCCCTTTTCCATCACCACAACACGATCGGCGATCTCGGCAACCACACCAAAATCATGCGTTATAAAAAGCACAGCCGTTCCACGCTTGCGTTGCAGCTCTTTGATTAATTCTAAAATCTGCGCTTGCGTCGTAACATCCAGCGCCGTTGTCGGTTCATCAGCAATCAGAATGGCAGGCTCCAATGCCAATGCCATCGCAATCATCACCCGCTGGCGTTGACCGCCTGATAGCTGGTGCGGATAAGCTCGCATCATTTTCAACGGATCAGGTAAACCCACATCCTGTAACAGTTTTAGTGTTTTCTGTCGACGATCAGCGGCACGCATTTGACTATGAATCTGAAACACTTCACCGATTTGATCCGCGATGCGCATCAGCGGGTTCAATGCGGTCATAGGCTCCTGAAATATCATGCTCACACGATTTCCACGCATCATACGAGCTCGGCGTTCTTCCAGAGATATCAAGTCATATCCATCAAAAATGATAGCCCCTTGGGTAGCCTCAATGCCTTTAGGCAGAAGCCCCATAATGGCATTCGCCGTCATGGATTTACCCGAACCTGATTCACCGACCACACATAAAATCTCACCGGGCATCAGGTCATAATCGACCTGATGAATGGCATAGTCACGATCGGCACCCGCTGGCAGGCAAATACTGAGGTTTTCAACTTTCAAAATCGGTTTCATATCAATTATCTCGCTTGCCAGACAGCTTAGGATTTAACGCCTCATTCAGGCCCTCACCTAACAGGTTCAGCGCCAGCACTGTGATCGCGATAGCGACACCTGGGATAAAGCTCAACCACCAGGCCTGACGCATAACGGTACGGGAAGCACCAATCATGTACCCCCAAGAAATAATATCTGGGTCACCTAAACCCAAAAACGATAACGAGGACTCTAGAAGAATCGCTGTGGCAACCATAAGGGATGCCAGCACGATAATAGGTGACAGGCTGTTCGGCAGTATTTCACGCAGAATGATATTAATATTGGACTGACCGTTTAGCTTTGCGGCCAGCACATATTCCTGACTACGCAGCAACAAAAACTCCCCCCGGACCAAGCGTGCAACGGGAGGCCAACTGACTAAAGCGATCGCTGCAGTAATCGAATAAACCGAGGGTTCAAAGATAGCGACCAGCACAATCGCCAACGCGAAACTGGGCACTGTCTGAAAGATTTCGGTAAAACGCATCAGCACATCATCGATCCATCCGCCGTGATAGCCCGCAAAAGCACCCAAAGGAACACCGATCATCAATGCAATAACCGTAGAGATCAGGCCGACCAGTAGCGAGATTCGCGCGCCATGAATCAAGCCAGCAAGTACATCGCGCCCGAGGGTATCTGTACCTAACAAATACTGACTGTTTTCAAAGGGTGGCAGAAAGGGTCTCTGTACCATTTTCCAGGGCGAAACACCGTATAAATAGGGACCAAACACGGCGACAAGAACTAACAGAACAAACACTATCAGCCCCACCATCGCCACCTTATTATGAGCAAGTGTTTTGATAATCTTCATTTTGACAACTCGATTCGTGGATCAACAAAGCAATAGATGACGTCAGTAATCAGATTGAACAGAACGACCATCGCCGAAGAGACGAAGAACACGCCCAATAACAGGTTGTAGTCACGCTGAAACAGCGCCTCGAACATCAAACGTCCGATACCAGGCCATGCAAATACCGTTTCAGTTAGTACAGCACCGCCTATCAACTGTCCCGCCTGCAGCCCTGCTAACGTAATAACGGGTAACATGGCGTTTCTCAGAACATGTCGATAAGTAACACGCGCAGGAGACATGCCTTTCGCCTTAGCCGTTTTGACAAAATCCAATCGCCCTGTCTCTATCATGGAGGTGCGCGTCATACGGGCATACACAGCGGTGAAAAACAGGCCCAGCGTCACCGCTGGCAACACCAGATGCTTAGCCACATCAAGCAGATGAGCCCACCCTGTCAGGTTAGCGCCCACCGTTTGCATACCAAAACTGGGTAACCACTCCAAGTGTACAGAGAATAGCAACGATGCCATCATCGCTAGCCAGAACAATGGGGTAGCGTAAAACACCAATGCTATTACGGTGATCGCAGAGTCGAGCCATTTACGGTGATTGGCCGCTGCAATGACTCCAGCCAACACACCCAATAACAGTGAAAACAGAAAGGCGGCACCAGTTAAGAGTAATGTGGCAGGCATCCGCTCCATAATCAGATCAAACACCGGCATCTGTTGCCGGTAAGTCATCCCCATATCAAGCTGTACCAAATTACTGATATAAACCCAGAGTTGATAATACAGCGGTTGATCCAGTCCGAACTGCTCTCTAAGTTGCTGCAAAAAAAGCTCATCTGTTGCGCCAGCTTCGCCAGCCATCACTTTGGCTGGATCACCTGGCGCAGCACGAATCAGGAAAAAGTTAAAAATGGCGATAACCAGCAGCACCAGCAACCCTTTGACCAGTCTGCCACCAATGTAAAATACGGTTTTAATTGTCATGCTCGATACCATGCGTACGGCGAGGTAAGGCTGCTTCGCAGCAGCCTTTTCATTACTGTTTGATCCAAGCCGTACCAAAGGCATCATTGACACCTATGGCCGAATCGATCAAATTCTCAATTTTGCAGTTGTAAATCGTTGGAAATTCCAGCTCCATCAACCAAGCCACGGGAACTTCATCCACCAGCTTGTGCTGGATCTGACTGTAGAGTTCCATGCGCTTTTCATCCGGAAAAGCCACTGCCGCCTCACTGAACCATTGATCTATTTCAGCATTGCTATAACCCTGTACATTGTTCCAGGGAGAGCCCTGAGCAATATTGTCAGTGGTGTAAGTGCGAGAAACACCCAAAGCAGGATCACCATATTGGTATAGATAGGTGAATGAAATATCAAAATCCCAGTCAGACAGCCGCTGATTCCAACCAGCCACATCTGTGGAAACAATCGTTGTCTCAATACCAACGTCATCCAGATTCTGTCGAATCACCTCAGCCCAACGCTGCCAGGTTTCCCCATAAGGCATCGGCATAATGCTTACAGGTGTTCCGTCATAGCCCATGTCTGCCAGTAAGGCTTTCGCTTTAGCCGGATCATATTCGTACGCAGGTACTGAAGCATCAAAGAAGCGGGTTTTAGAGCCCACCGGTCCTTGAGCAATTTTTCCATAACCGTTCCACAGCACATCCTTGGCAAACTCTCGATCCATGGCATACATCACCGCTTGTCTAAAGCGCACATCGGCCATAGGTCCCTGACGGTTGTTCAACCACAACCAGGCATGCGGCGAAAATAACTCCCATCCGTCGGTGGTAGTGCAGCTGTTGTCTAATGCACTGATACGTGGAATATCAAAATTTTCAATCGAACCGCCAGGCAGCACATCTATCCGACCCGTTTCAAAAGCCACTGATCGTGAAGCAGCATCGGGGATAACATGCCAATACAAGTCATCGATATGAGGCAGCCCTTCAACGTGATAGGCCTCGTTTTTGGCTAAGTGGATATAAGAACCCCGCTGCCATTCGACGAACCGGAAGGGGCCTGTTCCCACAGGATGGTGGTTGGCCGGATTGGTTTTATATTCAGTACCGGCGTAAATATGCTTAGGCAAAATCGGTGTAGTGCCTACTTCAAATAGCCGGATAAACGGACCAAACGGTTCATTCAGTTCAAATACAACGGTGTGATCATCCGGCGCAGTGATACTGTCTACAAATGCCAAAGACGCTCTTAACCGTGGGTTGGTTTCTCGCAACAGCTCGTCGATAGAGAACACCACATCGGCAGACGTGAACGGCTGACCATCATGCCAGGTTACACCTTCCTTCAAATGAAAGGTCCAGGTTTTACCATCTTCGGAGCTTTCCCAGGTCTCTGCCAGCAAGGGAAATGGATCTAGGTTCTTGTCATAACGTAGCAAGCCCTCAAAAATATTTCCCCCGACCTGCTGGGTGGTTGCATTAAAATACATCCCCATCATTAAACTAGGCGGCTCAGGCTGCACTACAACATTGATTGTTCCGCCATCTGTCGGTTGAGCCTGCAAGACACCACAGAAAGACATACTGGCCACAAGGGTCGCCATAATTACTTTTTTCATATCAAATCCCCTAAAGATAAACTTTATTGTCTGTAAGACGGTGAAACCTTTTCCAAGAGACGCAGATAAGCCAACCACTCAGCGTGGAAACCTCCTCGCTGGCTGATCTCAACAAAGTATTGATATTGCTTGTAAACTAACTCGCAGGTTTGCGGATCGACAGGATTGATCGACTGGCCACTGGCCAACACCGCCAGCTGTACTTTGCAGGTGCGCTCCAGGTTGTACATCAGGGTAAACGCTTCACCAATACTGGTGCCCAACGTCATCAAACCATGGTTATCAAGAATCATGATTTTATTATCAGGACCCAAATCCTTCACCAAGCGCTCGCGCTCTTCCAGATTCAGCGCAATACCTTCATACGCATGTCGAGAAACCCCCTGATAAAACTGCAGCGCCCATTGATTGATGGGCAGTATCCCGTTGCTCATAGAGGCAACAGCGACTCCCGCAACGGTATGGGTATGCAAAGCACATTGAATATCAGGACGCGCAGCATGCACAGCTGAATGAATCGTGAAACCTGCTGGATTTGCGCCCATACTGCACGGGTCATCGATCACCTTGCCATCCAGGTCAATCGTGACCAATTCACTTGCTTTCACTTCATCAAATCGACTGCCATAGGGGTTAATCAGGAAATACTCCTGATCGCCGGGAACCCTGGCCGAAATGTGCGTATAAATACTGTCGCTCATTTCAAAATATTCGATTAAATGATAGGCCGCAGCCAAATCTATTCGTACACGCTCCTGTTCTGAAAGCGTTGGATAAATATCCCGAACAAAATCAGTTTCCGAAATACTATTCATAAAAACCTTTGCACTCACTTCTGTATAAATCATTAGAGTATGAAAATAAAACTTCTATATTTCTCAAATGTATTACCACTGATTATTAACAAAAAATTCTAAACATCAATCGAATAATTTTATCGTAATTGTCAAATTAAATTTGACAATTACGCCCAGAAATAGGGCATGCAGTTCAACCACATGGGATTTAATGGGCTAATAGAATTGGACATTAGGAATGAAGCAAAGTATATGCCACAAACAAAAAAGGACGTATGGCACATATATAGTGCACGAAAATAAAAAGGGCCTATTTAAAGCGTCTCAGAGCGCTCTTTTTCGGTGCATTACGCACCAAAAATAAACATTCAAATCAAAAAAAGATTTAAGGCGTGTCTAATAAATATAAGTTCTATTCGAACAAACAGTAGAAATGAAATTTCGCAATTGCATCTCATTTAGAAAAAACGGGCATAAACAACATTAATCTGCATGGTAGCGAGCTTGAGCCTCAGCCACTCGGCTTTCCAACCAAGCAATAAAAGCTTGAACTTCAGGTCGCTCCACCTTTTCAGGCGAAGCAACCAGGTAATAGGCTCGAGGCGACTCAATACTGATATCGAAAGGCCTGATCAACAATCCCTTCGCTAACGCATCCCCACTCACCATATTATCGCCAATAGCTACTCCCTGCCCGGCCAGTGCGGCAGACTGAACAAAATTGGCATCTGAAAAGGTAATTCCACCCTCCAGATGAATATCACTCACGCCACTGGCAGCCAACCATACCCGCCAATCTGTGTAGCTAACCAAATGTAACAACGGCATCTGCAACAAACGTGAAGGACTGGAAAGCCCACCCACTTGATGAGAAAACATTGGACTGCATACCGGAAACAGCCGTATTGTCATCAACTGACGCACATACTGCTCAGGCCAACTGCCATTTCCGTAGGCGATAAATAGATCGACATTGTCGTTACGGGTGTCATCTGGTGCAGAGGGTGCAGATATATGCAGGGTTATCTTAGGGTACTGAAGGATGAAATCTCCCAGATGCCTGCACAGCCAGTAGTTAGCCAGACCCGGCACACAACTGACAGATAAACGACCAGTAACCTCAGGACCATCATTCCAGCGCGCCGCCTCATGCAGTATTTTCAGTACGCGTCGAGCCTCCGTAGCGTAACGTTCACCCTGCTGCGTCAAGCCAATTCCTCGGCCCACTTTCTCGGTCAGCACAAAACCAAGCATCTGCTCCAGAACATTCACCTGGTGACTCACGGCACTGCGTGTCAGGTTCAACTCTCGCGCAGCGGACGACACACTACCAAGCCGTGAAATAGCTTCAAAGGCTCTTAAAGCCGAAATAGAAGGATAGTGTCTCACCTGAACCTCTCTCCAAACATCGCCACAACCTGGATTATATTATCGCCGTTACAGAGCACTTTCCAAATGCGCATGAAAAGCATCCGGCTGATCCCACATGATAAAGTGGTAGGCATCATCAACTTGTATCAGCTCCACTGTCTCAGCACCGGAATAAGTAGTTTGATAAAGGCTGGCCAGTTGCTCAGCCGTTATCGGCATGCTTTGGTCATAGGCATATAGCACCTGGATAGGCGCGGTAATCCGATCCAGTAACACCCGACCATCATAGGTCATTACCTCACCCACCAACTGAGCATAAACAGCCCGGTCCGTGGTGTTGGCCCAATGGATGATGGTTTCAATCCGCTCAGGAGACTTGACCATAATACTCGCGGCCTTGCGGACATGAACCTCATACTGCGCAGGGCTCATTACCAACAGCAGTTGCTCCAACCCCAAGGCAAATGGAGTCACTTGTGCCGAAGTCGCTTCAGCATTGAACAACAAGCTGTAGAAGGGCAGCGCATCCACTACAATGATCTTACTGACCGCATCAGGACTGGCACTGCCAACCATTAAAGACACCAGTCCACCCATTGAATGCCCGATTAATACCGGTGAGTCCAACTGAGCAACCTGTATATAATTCAGTACCTCGTCGCGCAGGGCTTCAAGATAAACCTCTGGCGTTGACGAGGCAGCTTGAGTGCCTGCAAACCCCTTGATGCTAAACAGATGCACCCGATAACTGGACTGAAGTTGCTCTACTGTTTCAGCCCACACCTCCGGTGAAGAGGCGAGTCCATTGATTAAAATAACATCGTCTCCGGATCCCACCACTGTTACTGACACATAGGTTGAATCATAATCTGACGCACCAGATCCGCTGCTGAACAGCAGCAAAATCCATAAACACACTATTCTTTTAATCATACTTGTGACCTGCTAAGCTTCAGTTTACATCAAGACTACTGGTTCGAATCAGATGGCTATATTTGCGTCCGCAATTGCTGCTTCCACTACACCCATTCTGTTTGGTAGTCTTTCGTTCGCGCTAAATAAGCCACTCTCATGTTCTCCTCCCAATCCCCCTGTGGCGCATCAGCCGCCACCGGTATTCTGTTGAATACACGCTTATAACACGCTGAGTCTGCGTTATCACCGAGCCACCTTGCTCACCACAGACCCAGTTAGTCATATGCTTCTCAACAACGGGAAACAGAACATGTGTATTAATCGTACAGTGTTACTCTCTTATAGTGCCACGTCACTATTTGTACTGCTATGGAGTAGTGGTGCTATATTTTCCAAAATAGGTTTAGAGTCGGCATCGGCCTTCGCCTTCCTGGTCCTGCGTTTCAGTATTGCGCTGATAATATTACTGATCATCAGCGTGTATCGACGACAAGGTTTACCCAAACGGGGAACACGTCTACGCGTGGCTATAACGGGATTACTGCTGATCGGCAGCTATTCAATTTTTTATATCCTGGCTTTGGAACACCAGGTTACACCCGGCACACTGGCCACCCTGCTTGGTACACAACCCATACTGACGCTATTTATTACTGAGCGTCAGTATTCAATAAAGCGTCTCGCTGGGTTGGGACTGGCACTGACTGGGCTAACGCTTATCGTTTACCAAAACCTGGGCTTAAGCCAGTTGCCGATTTCTGGAGTGTTTTTTGCACTGGGCGCTCTGATGGCTATAACCACTGGCTCCTTGCTACAAAAGGGCGAAAAGCAGGCCCCCTTATCCGTACTGCCTTTGCAATACGCGATGACGCTGCTGCTTTGCCTGCTGTTCGTGCCCTATCAACCGATAGAAATCACGCCAGGCAGGCAGCTATTTATCGCCTTGTTCTGGCTGGCCATCGTGATTTCCATTGTAGCAACGCTACTGATGTACAAGTTGATTCAGGCTGGCAACCTCGTCAATGTGACTAGCCTGTTCTATCTTGTTCCTGGCGTAACCGCCATCATGGACTATCTGTTTCTAGGGAATGCCCTGCCGCTGCTGAGCCTTGTAGGAATGCTGGTCATTCTGTGTGGATTAACACTGGTATTCAAAACGAGACCACTGCAATCCACTTAGCAGTCTGGCGATGACAGGGACGTCATCACCACAGATACATACTCGATTTTTTATTCATAATGGTGACTTCGTACAGCTCGGCACAAGGCGCTTGAGCCACGCCGTAACACACATGCAGCGGTAAAAGATGCTCTTCCCTTGGGTGGCAGAAGCGCGCGCCTGGCGCGTCGGCCCAATTGATCAACAACTCTCGTCGCTGCTGTTCTGAGATCGCCGTATCTGTAGTGATCGCTTGCAACCACTGCTCAAACGACTCATTCAATTGCAGGGATTCAGGGTTACCTGGCGAGAAGAAGGCTTTCAGATTATGGAAGGAAAACCCTGAACCGATTACCAGCACATTCTGGCTGGCGAGGTTCTGAAGTGCATTACCCACCTTAATATGAAAAGCAGGATCAAGGCTGCTCGCCAAAGATAACTGAACACAGGGAATATCCGCATCTGGGTACATGATTTTTAACGGTACGAACACGCCGTGATCGAACCCTCTAGTTTCATCCAGACTGGCTTCAATATCCGCATTGCCAAGCTTGTGATATATCTCTCGGGCCAAAGACGGCTCACCCGCCAATGGATAGTGAATATCATAAGACTCTGACGGGAAGCCATAATAGTCATAAATCAAAGCAGGCTTACTCAGCGCTGTCAGCGTCGGCAGCCGTTCTTCCCAGTGAGCACTGACCAGGAGTATGGCATCGGGTCGGGGTATACTCGCCGCAATACCTTGCAGACAGGCCACCATGTCACGGTGGCCAGGATCGCCCAACAGGGGTAAAGGGCCGCCGCCGTGTGAAATAAATAATGCCTTAGGTAATGATTTCATAAGCACCTACCAGCCACCGCCACCTCCGCCGCCTCCACCTCCGCCAGATGAACCACTACTACGTCCACTAGAGCGGCTACTGCCTGAACGCGAACTTGAATATACCGGCGAAGCGGCACGATTAATTGAATTGGACAATGCCGTGGAGAATCCTGCATTTTGATAGGAAAGCGTGTTGCTCCTTACCCCACGAAATTGATAAGGCTGAGCCCGTCTTTCCAAGTCGGCAAATACGGCAGTGAAACGATCAGCCCAACGTTGCTCCAGATCCAGCGCCATGGCGTAAGGGAATAAGCGTTCAAACAGCTCCGGTGTCTTTTCAGGGGGATGCTTGAACTGCCACTCATCTTGCTCCGCCACTTCCAGATAGAGCTTTAACCCTTCTAGCTTATCAAATAATGCACGGCCCGCAAGAGTTGGTGCTTTGAGCAATTGATAAAATATAGGATTTATTATCAGAAGCAACAGAAAAGCGACTACTTTTATCACTGAGGCTATGCCAAGCAGCATAACAATGGACGCCAACTCAAATACAAGAAAACCTATGAAAAAAAAACTACTATGTATCACAGAGAATAGATCTTTGGTGCTTTTATAGTGTCGCCAGGCATTGAATGCTCGACTAAAAAGGAATATCAGCGCCATCGTCCACAGGGTCAACCACACCATAAAAAAGCCCGTACCTGATGGACTGAATATCAAACTGCACACCAGAGTAACCAGGGTAATTAGCCCACCCGGCACCAGCCAATGGCTGTTATTGAGAAAATAGTCTTTGTCATAGTGCTTCTGCAATTCAAGTCGGTTAGCCCCCATAGCCGATTGAATTCGCATCTGGTTTTTCTGATTAAAATCAATAGTTTTAGATGAAAAACCCTTATAAAGCCGTTTCAGCAGGGCTTTTTCGCCCGGCCCAAGATCGGTACCGATGACTTTGTCAGTCCGAGTGGCTGCATACTCGGCGTCCTTTTGAACCAGTAATAGATATCCTTTGGTGGCCAAACTGACCAGCGCGGCGCTGAAGGTTTTATTATCAGCACCCCGGCGCATAATGTAACGAACAGCACCCGGTGAATAACCAACCGGAGGATCATACTGCGGGATGATGACGCCAGGCTTTGGATCACGTCCATAAGCGAACCACACCACCAGATAAAAAATGCTTAGCACCAGCAGACCAAGCAACATAGCCACAGTGTCGCGGTTATCCTTTATATACCAGTTGAAACTATGCAAAAATGTCGGCTCCTGAACTACGCCTTTCGGCCAGGTCACAACAATACTCAACCCCTCACCTTTAGCCAGTGATTGGGTGGTTTCGAAATAGCTTCTACCACTGTCAATGTGGCTTTCAAAGTTTTGCTCTTTAGCACCCAAACGTCCCGTGTAGGCTTCAGCCGTTAGATCATCAACCCCTGCAGGTAAATGCACACTCGCGCTAACACGATCAATGGGCAACTGCCAATAGTTACCAGTAACATTCCAATACAGTTCATCATAGTCACTGAAAAAGCCGAGTTGTCGATCCATAGTGTAGGTAATGGTATAGGTATGCTCACCCTGTTCCAGTAGATGATTCGGGCTACCTATATAGATATAAAGAGACTTATTTTTTGAGTCCATATACACAGGCTCTGGCTCACCCTCACGGGTTACACTCAGAACGTCTAAAGGCGCTTTAATGAAGTTTCCGTAAGCATCTCTGGAAAGAATCGGAATAGCGCGATAAATACCGTGCTTAATCAAGGTCCCACTGGAGCGCACCTTGATCGTTTCCACAACCCTTATCCTGCCATCCTCGTGTACAGTGATATCACTGTTAAAATCGAGAATACGTTCATCAGCCCATACTGAAACGGCCATGAGGGAAAAAAACACGATTAGCAATAAACGTCTCATATCACTTTTCATAAACAAAATATTCAGCATGGCGATAGCCGAATGCCTTAGCCACCAATAGATCAGGGAAAGAGTCGATACGTGAATTAAGATTACGCACGCTACCGTTGTAGTAACGCCGCGCATATTGAATGTAATTTTCTACTTCGCTGATATTGCGTTGTAGATCAAGAAAATTCTGATTGGCCTTGAGGTCAGGATAAGCCTCGGCAAGCACCAGCAAGCGCTGGATACCAGATGCCAAGGCCTGTTCCCGTTCCCCCCGTTCAACAACCTGCTTAGCCGATACAGCGTGAGCACGAAGCTCCATTGTCGCAACCAGGGTAGCTTGTTCATAAGAAACGTACTGTTTGACGGCCTCGACCAATTTAGACAGCAGGTCATGACGGCGTTTAAGCTGCACGTCAATATCACTCCATGCAGCCAGCACACGCTTATGATCGCGAACAAGTCGATTGTAGATAACAATACCCCAGATAAGGGCAAGCGCAGTAATCAGTGCAAAAATCGTATCCATACGGCTCTATAGTTCAGTTCATTGAATCTCCAGCAATTATTATGTTTCCACTGCTTGAGGTCAATATTTTACCCCTACGCTGAAACACCACTAGACGCCCACTCGCTGATTACTCCTCTAACACTACCTCAAATCCTCCATAGATCAGCCGCTTTCCATCAAACGGCATGGGATTAACATCCGGTTGCAGACGTGGATCTTCCATAATTTTTGGCATGGCTTGATCTCGAACCTCCCGTGATGGCCAAACTAGCCAGGAGAAGATCACTGTTTCATCTGGCTGGCACTTAACGGCCATGGGGAAAGAGGTCACCTTGCCTTCAGGAACATCATCTCCCCAACACTCCACCATTTTCAGCACGCCGTACTCCTTGAAGACTAGCGCGGCATCTCTGGCGTGTTGGATGTATTTCGCCTTGTTGGCAGTCGGTACAGCGGCCACAAATCCATCGACATAACTCATGATTTTTCTCCTCGATTAATCTTTTGGTGGCAGTTCCCGCACAGGGCGGACTTCAATACTGCCAAAGCGTGCGGGTGGAATCCGGCTGGCCAGTTGCAGGGCCTCGTTCAGGTCCCTGGCCTCCAACAGATAAAACCCGGCTAGCTGTTCTTTGGTCTCCGTGAAAGGACCGTCTGTAATCAGCACCTCTCCCGCGCGCACGCGCACGCAAGTCGCAGTATCCACGGGTTGTAACGCCTGCCCAGCCACATAATGCCCCTGACTGGACAGACGCTCGACGCCTGCCACGCATTCCTGATTTAGATCATGCCATTCCTGCTCGGTCATGGCGTTGATGATACTTTCCTGGTAATAGACCAAAGCGGCATATTTCATGATGAGCTTCTCCTTGTTAGTTGCTTTTAACAGTGAGTCGTTTGACTCGAACGGGAATCGACACAGGGGGAAAAAATTTTTAGCGAGTGGACGTCAATGTATTCAGTCGACGTTCCAGAAAACGCCGTTCCGGGCCTTGTGTAGCGAGTGCCAGTGCCCGCTGATACGCAGCGCTGGCATCGTTGATATTGCCTGCCCGACGGTAAAGATCGGCTCGGGCAGCGTGGAAAAGATGGTAATTACGGATTTCACGGATGTTAGCAAGTTCATCCAATAGCTGCAGACCTGCAGCCGGTGTGTCTCGCATGGCAACAGCGACTGCATGGTTAAGTGCAATTACCGGAGACGGCTGCTGATGATATAAAGCCTCGTATAAACGCACGATACGCGACCAGTCAGTAGTATCAGCACATGTAGCCTGTGCATGCACGGCAGCAATAGAGGCTTGCAAGGTGTAAGGGTCTGTTGGTGTACTGGCAAGTGCCAGCTCCAGCCACTGCAGGCCCTGCCGGATACTGTCCTGATCCCACATAGATCGGTCCTGATCTTCCAGTGTTATTAACTCGCCATAGCGATCCTGACGGGCAAAGCGCCGTGAGTCCTGAAGCCGCATCAGCGCCAAAAGCCCAAACACCTCACCTTCTGGCAGCAATCTGGCCAGCACCTCGGCCAGACGGATCGCTTCGGTGGACAGGCTAATATCCACCACCGAATCACCATCGCTGCAGGAATAACCTTCATTGAACACCAGATAAATTACTCGCAGCACACCTGGTAACCGCGCCAACCGCTCTCGCGCTTCGGGCACTTCATAGGGAATACCTGACTCACGGATTTTTTTCTTGGCCCGAACAATGCGCTGCGCCAATGTAACCGGTTTTTGCAGCAGTGCGTTGGCTACCTGCTCAGTTGTCAATCCACACATTTCCCGTAGCGTCAGCGCAATTCGTGCGTCCAGAGCCAAACCAGGATGACAGCAGGTGAACAACAACCGCAGTTGATCGTCCTGAATATCCTGTTCAACCGCTGCCAGGGATATTTCCTCATCAACAGAAATCAGATGGGCATAGCGCTGCACCGTCTGTCTGCGCCTAATATGATCGATCCCCTTACGCTGACCCGCACGAATCAGCCAGGCAACAGGGTAGTCTGGCATGCCGTCTTTAGGCCACTGCCGGATCGCCGATGCAAAGGCTTCCTGCATTGCTTCCTCCGCCAACTCAAAATCACCTAGCAAGCGAATCAACGTAGCCAGTACCTGACGGGAGTGTTGCTGATAAATTTGCCCGATTGGGAACCTATCGTTCGTCATGAGAAGGGCCTACTTCACCTGAGTCCTTCATTTGGTACCGGCACAGTGATGTCGTCTTTTACAATTTCCATTGCGACAAAGGAGTGTGTCTGGTGGACATGCGGCAATTGCCCAATCTGGGCACCCAGAACAGAGCGATAATGGTTAATATCGTGTGTTCTGACCTTGAGCAGATAGTCGAAATTTCCCGCCACCATATAACAGCTCTGTACTTCCGGAATTTTGCGCACCGCCTCGTTAAAACGCTCAAGCGCATCTTCGCTGGTTTTATCCATAGTGACCTGCACCACCAGCACATGACCGGCATTCATTTGCTCCGGATCCAGATCAGCACGATACCCACGAATAACACCGGCCTCTTCCAGCCGACGGACTCGCTGAGCACAAGGGGTCTTGGTGAGGTTGATCCGGCTGGCCAGTTCGACGATGGGCAAACGGCCATGTTCCTGAAGCTGTCGTAGAATTTCACGATCTATACGGTCGATTTTCAATAGTCTTTTTTCCTGTTAAATATTCATTTATAGGCCTATTGGTAAGCAATCTAGCATTATTTAGAGCCACTTCCTAGGCATAAAGGCTGATACTGTAGTTATGAGGGCTAACAATAATAATCCCCGGATCCGTGCCAACCCGGCCCTCGTACGCGACGCGGTATCCGGTCAAAGATGAGAAAACCCAGAATTGGGCTACTTTAAAAGTAGCGCAGGATTTCTCGCTTTATTAATGCGCACAAAAAAGGATATAGCTATGACTGATTCATCAGAATTGCAGGACATCCAAAAGCCGGGGCTCGGCCTGGCGCTCACACCGGTCGTGCTGACCTTGGTTGTACTGGGTATACAACTGTTCTATTTCGGTGACTTTACGCCACATATTCCGCTAGCCATCGGCTTGGCGATAACGGGCCTGGTGGGAATAAAGCTGGGTTACAAATGGAAAAACATCGAGGAAGGTGTGTTTCATGTTATCCACGTCTCCCTGCCATCCGTATCAGTATTGATCTGTGTCGGCATGATCATCGGTGTCTGGATTGCCAGTGGTACGGTACCGACCCTGATTTACTACGGTCTGACAATTCTGTCACCATCGATATTCCTGGCCGCCGCCATGATACTGTGTTCCGTGGTATCAGTGTCGCTGGGGACCTCCTGGGGCACCGTAGGTACCGTAGGGCTGGCGCTGATGGGGATAGGGGCAGGATTTGATATCCCGATGTACTGGACCGCTGGAGCCGTGGTATCCGGTGCTTTTTTCGGTGACAAGGTATCCCCCTTATCCGATACCACCAACCTGGCTCCAGCCGTGACCGGAACTGATGTGTTCTCACATATCAAAAATATGATGCCAACAACGATTCCAGCGATGTTGATTGCTTTGGCGATCTATTTTGTAGCCGGCTTTACGCTGATTGAAGACGGTGATGCCTCCTTCGAAAGAATCAACACCATCACCACCACACTGAATGCCAACTTCTCTATTTCAGCCTGGTTACTCTTGCCAGCCTTGCTGGTTATTGTTCTGGCTGTCAAGCGCATGCCACCCATACCATCACTTTTTGCAGGTGTTCTGGCCGGCGCGGTGGCAGCGATGATCGCTCAAGGCGTTGGCGTGCACGATCTGCTGACCTATGCTAATTCCGGTTACTCGATTGAAACCGGTGTTGCAGCAATCGACAGCCTCCTGAATCGCGGTGGCGTTCAGTCTATGATGTGGACCATCTCACTGGTATTGATCGCGCTGGGTTTTGGTGGCGCACTGGAGAAAACCGGCTGTTTGGAATCCATCATCAAGTCGATCATGACCAAAGTACACAGCTTTCGTAGTCTGCAAACTGTAGCCGTCTGTACCTCCATGTCCACCAACCTGGTAGCAGGTGACCCCTACCTCTCGATTGCGTTACCAGGCCGGATGTATGCACCGATCTATCGCGGCATGGGCTATTCGACGTTGAACCTGTCCCGTGCTATTGAAGAAGGTGGCACCCTGATGTCGCCACTAATACCTTGGAATGCCGGTGGTGCTTTCGTCATCAGCGCACTAGGGCTGGGCATCGCAAATGGTCAAGTAGAGAACCTGCTGTATATTCCACTCGCGTTTGCTTGCTGGTTGTCCCCGGTAATCGGGATTATCTACGCCCAACTTGGCCTTTTCTCTCCACGGGCAACCGATGAGGAACGTCAATTGTGGAAAGATCAAGGAGAAGCAATCGCTGACAGCAGCACGATTGAGCCTACTGCTAAAAGCTGAGCTTTGTTGCCGGATAATCGCTGGTATCGTTCCTTTTTTGAAGCTAAAGAAAGGCGATCCAGCGTCCGGCAAACATTACCGACATCCAATTATCATTCAGCAGCCAAGGCACCCTCGACAAACAAGCCGCGCATTAGCGTCTCTACGAAGCTGTCGCACTCATTGGCTAAAGAGTATTTCTGGGTATCCTGCAACCAGTCAAAACAAGTGCCAATCAAAAAGGCATGAAATTGGCGGCGAGCACTGACGGGAGAGAGATTAGCTCGCAAGTTGCCCGCTAACTGGGCCTGCTCGAACAACGTTTCCACCTGCGCTTCAGCGTATTCAGAGGGTCGCGTGATCATGCTGATTCGCGGATGGTCCTCTTCGAGTTTCTCACAGCGGTGCAGTACGATGGTTGCTACCCGCTGCAACGGCAAGTCATTACAAGTTGCTAACAGCGAACGACAGGCGATGTCGCGTAAGCAAATGGCAGGGGTTGCTCCGTTTAGCTCAACAGCCGCATCGACAATTTCATCGAGTGGGGTACGCACCCGCTCAAGTAGTGCATCAAATAATGCGGCTTTATCTTCAAAGTGCCAATAGATTGCCCCTCGGGTAACACCCGCTGCCTCGGCAATATGCGCCAAGGTGGTCCGAGATACACCCTGGGTTAAAAAAGTATTTTCTGCCGCATCGAGAATAATCTCACGGGTACGTTCGGCATCAGCCTTACGACGGGACATAGCAACTCCAATTCATAGAATTATTGATATTTTGACATTTATAGATGGCAAAGTCTGCGCGTGGATATTACTATACATTTCACTGACATTCATGAATGTCAGTGAAATGTATAATACCTTGTTTGTTTGAAAGATTGCATTGACCGCCATCAAGGAGCCTATCGTGCAAGTTACCCTTCTCCGTTTACTGCCGGTCGCGCTGGCCATGCTTGTACTAATGGGCTGCAACGACCCCCAGGCACAGCAAGAAATGTCGGCCCGGCCGATAAAATTGATGACGCTTGAATCAGCAAATACCGCAGCTTTACGGCAGTTTCCAGCCCGGGTGGAAGCTTCAACTCGTAGCAACCTGTCGTTTCGTATGGCAGGTGAACTAATTGAGCTCAACGTCATACCAGGCCAGCAGGTGCAGGCCGGTGATGTAATTGCACGCATTGATAACCGTACGGTACAAAGTGAGCTGGATAGTGCACGCTCGCGCTTAGGCTTGGCCAAAGCCACACTAGACCGCATGCGTTACACCTTGGAGCGTGGTGCCGTGAGCCAATCTCAGTTTGATGAAGCCGAAAGTGAGTGGCGAGCCGCCCGCGCCATTTTTGAGCAGGCGGAGGAGCAGGTCACGCATACGCAATTACGCGCACCTTATGATGGTGTGATTGCCCAAGTGCCCGTGGATAACCGCCAGTTTGTTCAGGTACAGGAGACTGTCGCCGTGATCCAGCAGCCAGGGCAGTTAGATGTAGTATTTCATCTGCCCGAGCAGATAGTGCAACGCATACCGCGTAACAACGGACACCCTTTCGGTGATGACTTAGTGTTTGAAGTGCGCTTTGGCAACAGTGTTAACCTCTATCCTGCCGAACTAGCCTCTTATACCACCCAAGCCAGCGCTCAAAGCCTATCCTACGAAATAAAACTGACACTACCCCAACCAGACGACATCACCCTATTAGATGGTATGAGTGCCACTGTTCGACTGGATTTGAGCAGACTACATTCCGATCAAGCTCAACCACTTTGGCACCTCCCTCCTGAAGCCGTGAGCTATTCCGGTGATAACCCCAGCCAGGCTCAGGTATGGCGCTATGTCGGAGCCGAGCAGGTTGAAGCCGTGCCAGTAGAGGTCAATCGGTTAACCTCCAACGGACTGGAAGTTAGCGGTGAGTTAAGGGCGGGTGACCGCATTGTCACCGCCGGCACTCACCAAATACAGGCGTATACCAAAGTAATCCCGTGGGTAAAGGAACAGGGGCTGTAATATGGTTGACTACTTTCTACGCCACCAAACAGCCAGCTATTTAATGACGATAGTGCTGCTTATGGGTGGTGCGCTGTCATTTTTCAGCATGGGCCAGTTGGAATTTCCCGAATTCACTATTCGCAATGCCTTGATTACAACTCAATACCCTGGTGCAACACCAGAAGAAGTTGAGCAGGAAGTCACATCGACCCTGGAGGAAGCGATTCAGGAAATGTCATCGATCAAGCGCGTCAGTTCAGTCAGTTCCGATGGCCTCTCGCAGATTACCGTCGAGCTTAAAAGTACGGTAAAAAATGCAGAGCTACAACAACTGTGGGACTCACTTCGGCGTAAAGTCCAGGACGCTCAGGTAGCACTGCCGCCAGGGGCCAGCCAATCCTTCGTTAACGATGACTTTGGTGATGTGTTCGGACTGATGATCAACCTGACCGGCGTTGGCTACAGCATGCCAGATCTTGCTGACCATGCTGATTTCCTCAAACGCGAACTCGCCTTGGTTAAAGGAGTCTCGAAAGTGTCGCTAAGCGGCGAACACGAAGAGCGTATTTATATCGAAGTTGACCGCGAACGCCTGCTTGCACTGAATGTGCCCCTCGCCCGCCTGCAGCAGTTGCTCGACACCCAAAACGCGGTGTCCGACTCTGGGCATCTCAAACAGGAAGGTACGCGCTTTCGCATCACTCCGACAGGTAGTGCGGCGAATATGGATGATCTGCGTGCAATCATTATCAGTGAGGGTGAGGGTGAGTTGGTGCGGCTGAGCGATGTGGCCGATATTAGCCGTGAACTGACAGAACAACCCCAACAGCTTTACCGGGATATGGGCCGACCAGCCATTTCGCTGGGCGTTTCGTTTGAAAGCGGCGTCAACGTAGTCGAGGTCGGTGAACAGCTTCAGCTGCGACTGACCGAGCTGCAATCTCGCACCCCGCTAGGAATGGAGCTGAATATCGTCTACAACCAGCCTCAGGTGGTCGATGACGCCGTATCCAGCTTTTTGCTGAGCCTGTTAGAGGCGGTGGCCATTGTTATTGTAGTGTTGATGCTGTTCATGGGTTGGCGTAGCGGCCTTTTAATGGGCTTTATTTTGCTGATCACCATCATCGGCACCTTTATGTTGATGCGCATTCACGGCCTTCAGTTGGAAAAAATATCGCTCGGCGCCCTGATTATCGCCCTCGGTATGCTGGTGGATAACGCCATCGTAGTGACTGAAGGCATGCTGATGGGCTTGAAACGTGGCAATACGATTCGCGATTCAGCCCACCAGGTGATCCGCCAAAATGCATGGCCCTTATTAGCCGCCACACTGATTGCGATTGCCGCCTTTGCCCCCATTGGTTTGTCACCGGATACTACCGGAGAGTTTGTCGGCTCACTATTTTACGTGCTGCTCTACTCACTACTACTGAGCTGGATTACGGCACTGACGCTCACGCCTTTCTATTTCAAACTGTTTTTTCACAATGTCGCACCCGGTGATGGTCAAGAAGATCCCTATAAAGGTGTAGTTTATCAAGTGGTAGGGCGCGTCATTATTGCGGCCATCCGTTGGCACTGGCTAACCTTGGCGTTGATGGTAGCTGCACTAGCCTGGGCGATGTTCAGCTTTGGCTCGGTCAAAAATGCCTTCTTCCCGGCATCAAACACGCCGATCTTTTTTGTTGACTACCGTACACCAGAAGGCACAGATATCCTTGAGACCCAACGTCGCATTAGTGAATTGGAAAAAAGCGTGATGGAGATGGATGGTATTCGCCACTTAACCACCACGGTGGGCGGCGGAGCTCAGCGATTTACCCTGACCTATTCGCCGGAAGACCGCTACGCCAGCTACACCCAACTGATCATAGAAACAGATGACAAAGTCACTCAACGCGCACGCATCGCTGACGTTGAAAGGGTACTGCAGCGCGATCATAGTGATATCGACTATAAAATTTCTGCACTGGAAGTCGGCCCTGCACCCAAAGCCAAACTGGAGGCACGGATTTACGGCAGCGATCCTGAGATTCTGCGCCAGTTAGGCGATCAGATTGAAGCTATGTTCCGTGATACCCCACACATGACCAGTGTGCGCTCCAGCTGGCGTAATCGCGTACAAACCCTGCAACCGGTTTTTCTGGAGGATACCGCGCGTCGGCTGGGTGTTACCCGCGAAGACCTGGCCAGCACACTGGCGGTGAGCACCAGCGGTAGTCAAGTAGGAATTTATCGCGATGGCAGTGATTTGATTCCCATTATTGCCCGAGCAATCCCCGAACAGCGCCACGATGTGGATAACCTTGGTTCACTGAACGTATGGAGCGATGAACAATCACGCTACATCACCGCTGACCAGGTCATAAGTGACGTCATCACTAAAGTGGCAGACCCATTGATCATGCGCCGTAACCGCGAAAGAATGCTGGCTATATATGGTGAACCCCACCCACTCAGCGATATGACGGCTGCCAGTGTCCTGGCCGAGATTCGTCCACGCGTGGATGCACTAGCGCTACCCTCAGGCTATAGATTGGAATGGGGAGGTGAATATGAAACCTCTGGCGAAGCCCAAAGTGGGCTCTTTTCCTCATTGCCACTAGGGCTGGTCGCGATGTTTATTCTCACCGTAGTGCTGTTCAACAACTTCCGCCAGCCATTGGCCATCTGGTCACTGGTGCCACTAACAATCATCGGCATAGTTGGCGCACTGCTGATCAGTGGCCTGCCCTTCTCGTTTATGGCGCTACTCGGCACACTGAGCCTGATCGGTATGGTGATCAAAAATGCCATCGTATTGGTGGAAGAGATCAACGTGCAACTACCGCTGCACCAAGATCGCTACCACGCTGTGGTGCGCGCAGCCGTTAGCCGGGTACGCCCCGTAGCGATGGCCGCACTGACCACCATGCTGGGGATGATCCCACTGATCAGCGATGCGTTCTTTGCCAGCATGGCGGTCGCGCTGATTGGCGGTCTTGGCGTAGCCACACTGCTAACGCTGGTGGTGCTACCGGTGATGTACTGTGTACTCTACCGGATTAAGATTCATCCGGAGGAGGAGCCAACGGCTGGGTAAAAACACATCCGATTTGAGCCGGTGTCTTTGGCGTTATACATAGCCTTGTCTGCTGCTTTTAACAAAGCAACAGGCGAGGCTGCATCCTGGGGGTAGAAAGAGATACCAATACTGACAGAGATTTGCACAGCCTGTTGTGCACTTTGAAACGGTAGCGCAAGCGCATCAATAATAGTCTGGGCCACTAGTTCAACATCCTTACGCTGCTTAGCACCGGCAAGAATCACCGTAAATTCATCACCCCCCATACGGGCAACCGTATCCGCCTCCCGTACACAATCATTAAGGCGCACAGCCACCTCAGCCAGTAAACGGTCCCCCGCCTCATGACCAAGCGAGTCGTTAACGTCCTTAAAGCCATCAAGATCCATGAACAATACAGCCAGAGGCAGACTACTGCGCTTAGCCCGCATTTTTCATAATCACCGAAATCACTATATTAGTCTGACGTAGCCGATTTTTTCAGCGCTAAGCTGGCACTTAGCGTCGATTTTGACTCGTTTTTCGCATTTTGGGCACAGTTCCCCCTTTCCCCCATTGGTTCGAGCAGGGGGCGCTCAGTCAACTAACTCGGTAATAGACGCTCAACGAGTCGCGAGAACTCTTTTTGATCTGGACAGCACTCACTCAAGAGGAAACGGATTCGACGGGTGTTAGTCACGACCACAGCCGCAATTTTAATCAACTTGAGTCTCAGGCTTTGCACGCTCAACGTGTCATATTTGTTAGAGCAGTGCTCTCTGAGTTCTTCAAACAATACAAAGGCCAGCATCGAGAGTGTGAGTCGCCATTGATTACTCCACCAGTACTTAGAGGAGGTGCGTTTGGCAAATAGGTCAAGCTGTTGATCTTTAATTCGATTTTCCATATCGCCACGCGCACAGTATTCTTCGCAATAGAGTTCGCTGTCCCTACCAGATAAGCTCGTGACAATAAATCGAGGATTTCTGCCTTTATCGGTCACTTCAATTTTGGCGATCACTTCACGGGGATGTCGCCAACTGTCGGCTTGATAGGTGTAGCGCCAGAAGCAACGGGTCGCTCCTTTTATACCCCGTGTTTTGCGTTGCTGATGCTGTGATTCAACATAGTCCCAACTGCTATCAATCATGGCCTCCAAACGGGCATTGCGAGCGATCCCCTCGATGTAGTCAACACCGTTACGATCACACCAATTCAGTACCAACTGACGACAGAATCCACTGTCGCCACGAAAGACAATCTGCACCTCCGGCCAGTGTTGACGAATAAACGTGACCAGTAGTTTCAGGATGGCGGCCGTGTGCTTTGCACCGTCGATTTTACTGGGGCGTAGATAGGCGACTAGCGGAAATCGATCACAGAAGACATACAGCGGTAGGTAGCAATAATGGTCGTAATACCCATGGAAGAACTTCTCTGGCTGGTCACCGTGCAATGGGATATCTGTGGCATCAAAATCAAGAACGACGCGCTTTGGAGGCTTTTTATGTGAGGCAATAAATTGCTCCCAAAGACAGTGATGGGCATCAAGAATAGCCTGACGATCCATCTGGGACTCGAAGCGACAGAGGGTTGAGCAACTTGCGAGCATTTGCAGTGATTCTACCTAGGTTTGCAGTGCCATATCCTGTCGTAATTGAGTGTGATCATTGAGATCGCAGTAACCGGCGGCTATACCCAGTAATCGTTGACGCAACATGGCTTTCAGTGAGTGTTTAACCTTACCAGGCTCTCTCCAATCCACCAGCTTACGTGCCAACCGATCAGTAAGACCTAACTGGCGGTCTACTTCACGCAACAGAAGTAAACCGGCATCACTGGTGATATGACCACCGCTAAATTGGGCTTCGATTTTATGGCGAGAAAGGGAGGAAAACTGAATCGTCTGTGGTAACATTTTGCTCACGGCTGATTCCTTATTGAAATTGCTTCGACACCAACAACTATAAGGCTTTCAGCCGTTTTTGTTTATACCTTAATGAAAAATCCGGGCTAACTCTAAAACATTAGCTGATATCAGCCTAAATGGCACTGACTACCTCATGTCATCTGTAAAAATCGCAGGGACAGATTGGTCTTTAATATTATTAGGCAATAAAAACATTTTAACAGCGCCTATTAAAGATTTGGTCTTATACCAGATGATTGCGGTAGTTATTTTAATAATCCTATCCATTATTGTACTAACATTTTTAATACGCTTTTTATTGGCAGATTTATTGAGAGTTTCAAGCGCCTTGGAAGACATTGCTCAGGGACAAGGGGATCTAACCGTTGTAATTGAAGCAAACAGTAACGATGAAGTAGGAAAGCTCGCGTTAAACTTTAACAACTTTATCTATAAGCTACGCGACATTATTAAGAACATTGATCACTTGAGTGACACGTTATTTGATCAATCCAAAACCAGTGCTCATTCGGCAGAAGAAAGCTCAAAAAAGATCAATGTGCAGCAAAATGAAATGATATCTGTCGCTGCCGCAGTAGAGGAAATGACGGCGGCAACACAAGAAATTGCAACCAATGCCGAACAAACAGCTTATCGCGCTAATGAAACCGTTAAAATCAGCAACGAAGGCCAACAGCTTTCTAATGCGAGCTTAACGTCGATCAGCCAATTGGCCGACGAAGTGAACCTGGCTAGCCAAGTTATTACTGAATTAAGTGCACAGGGAGATAAGATTAATACGATTGTTTCTACGATTAGTGGTATCGCTGAACAAACAAACTTATTAGCACTAAACGCGGCCATTGAGGCGGCTCGTGCAGGTGATCAGGGGCGTGGATTTGCGGTAGTAGCTGATGAAGTTCGCGTATTATCACAGCGCACGCACGCTTCAACGGAAGAAATTTCCGGCATGATTGGCTCATTGCAAACGATGACAACCAAGGCCGTGAAGGTCATGCAGCTGTGCCATAATCTAGCCAACACCAGCGTTGATGATACCAAAAAATCGGGAAGTGGCTTTGAAAGGATAGCTTCGGCCATTGAGCATATTAATAATATGACGACACAAATTGCCACCGCTGCCGAAGAGCAAACTAGCGTGATTAGTGAGATAGGTCAAAATACCCATGCGATTCGCGATGCATCTACGCAATTACAAGATGAAATGGATGAGGGCCTAAAGCAAGCCCATAATCTCAAGCTATTAGCTGAGTCATTACGTAAAGAAGTAGATAAATTCAAATTGTGATCTCAAAGATCAAGGGGTCAGCCAGCTCGATTTATCGTCGGGTGGCTGACCTTTTGATCCATTGCCGGAGATGTCCCTAACCTCTACCCTTTCATTGGGCTAGGCTCTCACTGCGTCATACTCTAACAAGCTCCATCAATGGCTCAAATGAATAAAGAGCAGGCCTTCTTCCTGAGGCTTCTTCGACAGTTTTTATTATCCCTTCATCCAGCAGGATCCTTGTAAATCGTGCGGCACTAGCTGAAGGTATGCCACTGTTTGATGTAAATTTGTTGTTTCGAAAAACCGGATTTGTAAACACAAAATCAAGTGCTGTCATACTCCATTTCGACGCTAGAACATCAGCAAATGTTTGCTTCATTTCTTCATATAAAGATCTTATATTTTCAGCAATAACTAAGTTCCTTATTGCTTGTTGCTCGATTGCCTCCAGAAAAAATGAGCACCAGTCGTTCCAATCCCCAGACGCCGATACATGCCTCATCCTGTCAATGTACTCATCTTTATTTTCTTCAAAATAACCACTCACATAAAAATGAGGTGCCGTTATCGTTCCTGATTGCCATAACATAAGCGTTATTAACATGCGGCCAATTCTGCCATTACCATCTTTAAACGGGTGCAATGCCTCAAATTCAACATGAGTCATTGCAGCTTTAATGAGAGCGGGGTCAGAACTGTTATTGATATATTCAAACAGTGTATCTAAGCCATCCTGCAGTTTCTCGGGACGAACAGGGATAAACAGTATTTTTCGTTTATTCCTGTCGGCGAGGTAGTTTTGTTCTGTTTTGAATTCACCCGGAGATTTTGAAGCTCCTCGGCCAAAAGATAGCAGCCGTTGATGAATCGATTTAACAAAGGACTGAGATATAGGATGTCCATCGCTCATTGCTCCCTGTGCTGCTTTTAATGCTCTTTGGTAAAGAATGGTTTCTATTACCTCTGATCGAGCCGTAGACGTACCTGTCGCATCATTCTCATGATCTGCCTCATACTTAAGGATTTCATCCATCGTACTCACAGTGCCCTCCATCCTTGAGGAAATAACGGCCTCTTGATTCCTTAATGGGGCCAGTAATATCTCACTGTTGTGCATATTTTTGAGCATCTGATCATAGCGGGCAATCGCGTCGGTTGCTTTAAGTAAGGCATTAACAAAACTGCCATAATCCAGTTGATTAGGTGGAAATTGATCGTAGTGGTAATGCACCGCGTTCTCTAGATCTAGATCCATACGCCCAACTAGCCTCTCAAATAATATCAATTATTAATGACAAATGATTTTATCCAGTATATCTACGTCTTTTTGCATGTCAAATATTGATACATAGGATTCTAAAGACACGCTATCGTCACTATAAAAGAACGATGTCCCTCTAGACTCTCACTTTTCGTAGAGTTTGAGAGACTAGCGGCTTTGTCGTCAATCTATGAAGGTCTAACGATCTAGACTCTCATTTTTAGTGATATCTGAGAGACTAGTGGTTTTGTCGTGAACCTATGATAGCCTAGATGATTAGACTCTCATATCTTGTAGTATCTGATAGGCTAGTAGTTTTGTCGTTAGCCTTATCTGTCAACGGAAGCGCTGCCTATACCACCTATCCCCCTTAACATAGCTCCATGGCATCTAATGCCTGCGACAAGCGCTCTTGACTGTGTGGACTCTGCTATCCAGAACGCAGCCTTTACTAAACTGCCGTAGAAGTGAAACGCTTGCGGATAAACTCAAGTGTATCCACGACATTTTGATGATGAAAGCTCTCAATACCCAACGAACTAGCGGCATGTACATTGCTGAGTTTGTCATCTACAAATACTGTGTGAGCTGCCTGGCTCTCAGATAAAGCCAAGGCTTTTTCAAAGAACTTAGGATCTGGCTTCGCGACACCTATTGTCGAAGAGTTCACTACAACATCAAACCTTGAGAGTAAATTTACTTTATCCAGATCAGCTATAAGACGCGATGTCGCATTGGTCACTAAAACCAGCTTGCTCATAGGAGCTAAGCGCTTGATTTTATCAAGAAGGGTAAAATCGATTTCACAGCTTGCTGTATACCAAGCCGATACCAGCCGTTCAGCGATATTTACATCATACTCAGAAGACAGCGCCGCTCTGATTCGATCACACCATTCATCATGAGTAATCGCTCCCATCGTAGCCAGTGATGACAACTCCTGAGACGATGCAAAAGAATACAAAGTGCCCACCGCTATTCCGAGTTCCCTTTCTGCGTTATTGACCTCAACATCCGACCAATGTCGAATGACACCGTCAAGGTCTAGCATAATAGTGTCTTTCAAACATTCCTCCATTATATCAAGGGGTCAGCCAACTTGATCAGGTGGCTAACCCCTTGTGATCGCCTTGATTGTTGATCTTCAGTATGTGAGGGGAACTGGGCATTCTTTAGCGCTTTTGGGTAACTCAATATCATTTAACCCAACACGAGCACCGCAAGAAAAAACATAATTTGAGCAATGGTGATTATTGTCGCTAATCTTTAATGCGCCGTCAGCAAAAGAGATCTCGAGCTTACAATTAATATTGTACTCAGGATCTAACTCTTCGTAGACCAAATTGTCACCCTCTACTTTTAGCGGTAACGGACCTTCGTGTCCTTCTGAAGGTGAACTCAAATGACAGATATGGAAGTTGGCACCCCAAATAACTCCTTCAGCAAAGTACTGATCAGATACCTTAGAAACCTGAACATAAGTCTCTTTTAACGCCGATTCCTCTGATACAGCGCTAAAGATAGCTTCTTCGAATGAGTAACAGCCTTCCTTCGACGTCGCGTGCACCAGAGAAGAAAACAATACCCCAGTTAATAATAGATATTTGCGCATATTTATCCTTTCGCATAAACCGATTCAACTCTTTGCTACCTTCCTGGCTAGCAAACACGGATCAGTGTGTTTGATTTCAGCTAAGGTCTGCGACAACACATGACTAGGCGCTTACACCCTAACTGTATCAGTAGATCAAGCTGGCTGACCCCTTGATTTCCTTGATTTACGCCTCAAGTTTTCTCCACTGGCGGGCATTATTCCTAATAATCTCGCAGAATCCAGTGATGGGTTCGCCATAAACCGTGTCTTTTCTGGTCAGCAAGCCAAACGGCGCAAGCGTTTGTCCAAGTGTAAGTGGTAATTTTTCAATCAGACCGGCTGTTAAGTGATCCTTTAAAACCGTTTCTGCCATCACCAGCTGAATCGTACCGGGTTTTGTGGAGGCAGTTTGCTTTAAGTCAGGCCGCTATAGCCTGACCAGTTTGGTGCTGATAG
>NZ_JBLXDN010000021.1:0-59113 GCF_048264025.1 Nitrincola sp. | reverse complement strand
TATAAGGTATCACCAGGTCTTCTCAGACCACTTAAGGATGTGAAGTAAGTCTATAACGTCCTAGAATGAACGATTACCTTTGATCAGCAGTGATTACCTCACCCGAGATTGATACTATCAGCACCTCTGCACTTACCTAATCGTTATCTGTTACTATACCGGCCTAATTTTTTGCTGGAAATGTCGAGCTATGTTGGGCCAGATACGTATTGTCATGATTCATACCACACACCCGGGCAATATCGGCGGGGTGGCGCGTGCCATGCAGAATATGGGATTAACGGATCTGTGTCTGGTCGCGCCCAAGCGTTTTCCTGATCCTGAAGCGGATGCGCGTGCCTCCGGGGCCACGGATTTACTGGCCTCTGCTAAGGTTGTCGAGACGTTAGAGGAGGCGTTGGAAGGGTGCCACCTGGTGGTGGGAACCAGTGCGCGTGAGCGTCATATTCCTTGGCCGGTGATTACGCCTCGACAAATGGCGTCGGTGGCATGTGACTTGCAACCGGGTAAGCGGATGGCCATTTTGTTTGGTCGTGAAGACCGGGGTTTGACTAATGATGAGTTGCATCGTTGTCATCATCATGTGCATATTCCCACGAATCCTGATTTTAGTTCGCTGAATGTTGCTGCCGCTGTACAGGTGATTGCTTATGAATTACGTATCGCCAGCCTTGAAGGTGAGCGTGGGACGCCACCTCAATGGGGTACTGCCTGGGATATTGATCTGGCTGATGCCCGTGAAACCGAGTTGTTGTTTGAGCGTCTGGAGAAAACCCTGGTGGGGGTCGAGTTTCTTGATCCGGATAATCCGCGTCAGTTGATGACGCGGCTGCGTCGGCTTTTCCTGCGTGCCGTACCGGACAAGGTTGAGGTGAATGTGATGCGTGGGTTCCTGAGTGCTATCGATAAGGTGCTGGCAAGACAGCCCCGGTTGAAGGGTGAGGAGAATAACGATGTTTGAGCGGTTGAAGGAAGATGTGCGCTCGGTCTTTGATCGAGACCCTGCGGCGCGTAATTTTTTGGAAGTGATTACTAACTATCCGGGTTTGCATGCTGTGTGGTGGCACCGTGTGGCTAATGCCTTGTGGCGTCGAAATTTCAAATGGCTGGCGCGTTTGGTGTCGAATTTTGCCCGCTGGACAACCGGTATCGAGATACATCCGGGTGCCCAGATAGGCCGGCGTTTCTTTATCGATCACGGTATGGGTGTGGTGATAGGTGAAACTGCCGAGGTGGGTGATGATGTCACTCTCTATCAGGGTGTGACGCTCGGTGGTACCAGTTGGAATAAGGGTAAGCGCCATCCAACGCTAGAGAATAATGTCATTGTCGGTGCGGGTGCGAAAATACTGGGGCCTTTCACTGTCGGTGCGGGTGCCAAGGTGGGTTCCAATGCGGTGGTGACTAAAGCGGTCCCAGCGGGTGCCACGGTGGTGGGTATACCTGGTCGTATCGTCAAGCGGGCAGAGGATGACCAAGAGGGTGGCAGTGATGAGCAGCGTCGTCAGATGGCCGATAAAGTCGGCTTTGATGCCTACGGTGTGACTAGTGAAGTCTCTGACCCGGTTGCGCATGCCATCGGCTGTATGCTGGACCATCTGCAAGCCATGGATAAGCGGATGGATAAGATGGGCAGTGTGTTGTGTGATTTGCGTCCGGAATACTGTGATGAACAATTGCCGGAGTTGAAAAAAGAGGATTTTGAAGGCGCTGTGGAAGAGGGTACAAAATCCTAAAAAGGTGGTGATCGATACAGTGATCCGAATCTTGAGTAAAATAGTAGGATATATAGTTGACTAATTATGTTGGTTTTAGCATAATCCCTACATTCTGTAAGCGATGTGAGGTGAAATATGCGGTTAACAACTAAAGGACGTTATGCGGTGACAGCCATGCTGGATTTGGCGCTGCATGAAGGTAAAGGACCAATTAGCCTGGCGGATATATCCGAAAGACAGGGCATATCTCTGTCTTATCTGGAGCAGTTATTTGCCAAGCTAAGACGAAACGATCTTGTCGGCAGTGTACGTGGACCAGGCGGCGGTTATCAATTGAAGCGCTCACAGCGTGAAATTAATGTCGCTGAAGTGATCGATGCTGTGAATGAAAATGTTGATGCCACCGGCTGTAATAAACGCGGTGATTGTCAGTCTGGCGAAGTGTGTCTGACGCACCATTTGTGGTGTGATTTGAGTGATCAGATTCATACTTTTCTGAATGGCATAACACTGGCTGATCTGGTGGAACGTCAGGATGTTAAAGATGTTTCCCTGCGTCAGGATGGCCGACGTTCTGAGCAGATGATCGCCAGTGATATTCAGGTAGCTAGCTGATTCTGAATTTAATTTTTGTTAGTGAAGGTGTAATGAAAAAGCCGGTGTATCTTGATTATGCGGCCTCAACTCCGGTTGACCCCAGAGTTGCCGAGCAGATGATGGCTTGCCTGACGCTGGATGGAAATTTTGCTAATCCGGCTTCTCGGTCACATATTTACGGCTGGAAAGCTGAAGAAGCGGTGGAAACAGCACGTCAGCAAGTCGCCGAGCTAGTGAATGCTGATCCCCGAGAGATTGTTTGGACATCAGGTGCCACTGAGTCCAACAACCTCGCCCTCAAAGGGGCGGCGCATCAGTATCGGCGCAAGGGACAGCATTTGATCAGCTCGGTGATTGAGCATAAAGCCGTCATAGATACGCTGCGTCAGTTGGAGTCAGAGGGTTATGAGGTTACCTGGCTAACTCCTGATTCTAACGGCTTGATTCAGCCAGCTCAGGTGGCGGCAGCCATTCGTGAGGATACGCTGTTGGTCAGCATCATGCAGGTCAACAACGAGATCGGCACGATTAATGATATTGCCGCCATGGGTCAGATTTGTCGTGAGCAGGGCGTGTTGTTTCATGTCGATGCGGCGCAGAGTCTGGGCAAGTTACCGATTGATCTGAGCTTGTTGCCGGTGGATCTGATGTCTTTTTCAGCGCACAAGCTCTATGGCCCCAAGGGTGTGGGTGCGCTGTATGTGCGCCACCAGCCTCGGGTTCGCTTAGAGGCTCAGATGCACGGTGGTGGACATGAGCGGGGGATGCGCTCGGGTACGCTGGCGACGCATCAACTGGTTGGTATGGGTGAGGCGGCCCGTCTGGCCCATGAATTGATGGCCGATGAATCGGCACGTATTCAAGGGATTCGAACGCGTTTTCTTGAAGGGGTTCGGGATCTTCCGGGAATCCATGTACATGGTTCATTAACACAACGTGTCGCTGGAAACCTGAATCTCGGCGTAGAGCAGGCTGATGGTGAGTTGTTACTCATGGCGCTTAAAGACCTGGCTATATCGACAGGCTCGGCTTGTACGTCAGCCAGTCTGGAACCCAGCTATGTGCTGAAGGCCATCGGTGTACCGGATGCACTGGCTCATGCATCCCTGCGGATTAGTTTTGGTCGTTTTACCACAGTGGAAGAAGTTGATTTTGCTGTTGCCCATTTCCGGCAGGTGGTTAGTAAATTGGTCAGTATCACCGCCTGACCGTGGTTAGCGAGAATAAGAGGTAGGGTTATGTCTGAACAGGTTGAACAGTTAATTAAGAAAGAATATGCGGCGGGTTTTCATACGGATGTTGAGTCTGAAACCTTACCTCCCGGATTGAATGAGGATGTGGTCCGCTTTATCTCGGCCAAGAAGAATGAACCAGAGTGGATGCTGGAATGGCGTCTTAAGGCCTACCGTGCCTGGCTGACCATGAAGGAGCCTGAGTGGGCGCATGTGCATTATCCAACTATCGATTTTCAGTCGATCTCCTATTTTTCCGCACCGAAAAGCCTGGCTGATAGGCCTCAGAGTCTGGATGAAGTTGATCCTGATCTGATTGAAACCTACAACAAGCTGGGTATTCCTCTGCATGAGCAGGAGATGCTTGCCGGTGTGGCTGTGGATGCAGTATTCGATTCTGTGTCTGTGGTGACCACCTTCCGGGCCAAACTGGAAGAAGCGGGGGTTATTTTCTGCGCGATCAGTGAAGCGGTGCACAAATACCCTGAACTGGTGAAAAAATATATCGGTTCTGTCGTACCTCAGCGCGACAACTACTACGCCGCGCTTAACTCGGCGGTGTTCTCCGATGGCTCCTTTGTTTATATTCCCAAAGGCGTGCGTTGCCCGATGGAGCTGTCGACCTATTTCCGTATTAACCAGATGAACACTGGGCAGTTTGAGCGCACGCTGATTATTGCTGAAGAAGGCTCTCACGTCAGTTATCTGGAAGGCTGTACCGCCCCTCAGCGTGATGAAAACCAGCTGCATGCCGCCGTTGTTGAGCTGGTGGCGATGGACAATGCTGAAATCAAATACTCCACCGTGCAAAACTGGTATCCAGGTGATGAGAATGGCAAGGGCGGGATTTATAACTTTGTGACCAAGCGTGGCATCTGCCATACCCGTGCCAAGATCTCCTGGACCCAGGTTGAAACGGGCTCGGCGGTCACCTGGAAGTACCCAAGCTGTATCCTGAAAGGGGATCACAGTATCGGCGAGTTTTACTCGGTGGCGTTGACCAATAACTATCAACAGGCCGATACCGGTACCAAGATGATCCATCTGGGTAAAAATACCCGTTCAACCATTATTTCCAAAGGGATCTCTGCCGGGCACAGTCAGAATGCCTACCGTGGGCTGGTGCGCATGGGACCAACCGCGGCTGGTGCGCGTAATTATACCCAGTGTGATTCGTTGCTGATTGGCGATCGTTGTGGTGCGCATACCTTCCCTTATATTGAAAGTTCGCACCCTTCGGCCATAGTCGAGCATGAAGCCACTACCTCTAAAGTGAGTGATGACCAGATGTTTCTGTGTCAGCAGCGCGGTCTGGATCCAGAGAAGGCGGTGTCGATGATTGTTAATGGCTTTTGTCGCGAGGTATTCAAGCAGTTGCCGATGGAGTTTGCCGTAGAAGCCGGTAAGCTTTTAGAAGTCAGCCTGGAAGGTTCTGTCGGTTAAGCGATTCTCAGCCGTATACGTTAATGTTTTTGGAAGATACTATGTTAAATATCAGTAATTTATGTGCCTCTGTAGAAGATAAAGCCATCCTCCGCCAGTTATCGCTGGAGGTGAAGCCGGGTGAGATTCACGCCATTATGGGGCCCAATGGTGCCGGTAAAAGTACGCTGGGTAATGTATTGTCAGGGCGTCCTGGCTATGAAGCTACCTCTGGTAGCGTCACCTTTAAGGGTATGAACTTACTTGATCTTGAGCCTGAAGTACGTGCGCGTGAAGGCTTGTTTCTGGCATTCCAGTATCCGGTGGAAATCCCGGGTGTCAGCAATATGGAGCTGCTCAAGGCGGCTGTCGATGCTCGCCGCGCACATACCGGACAGGAAGAACTGTCAGCTATCGATTTTATGAAAATGGCGCGTGAAGCCAGCAAGGCTGTGGATCTGGATCAGAGCTTCCTCAAACGTGGCGTTAATGAAGGTTTTTCCGGCGGTGAGAAGAAGCGTAACGAGATTATGCAGATGATGCTGATGGAGCCGTCATTGTGCATTCTGGATGAAACTGACTCAGGTCTGGATATAGATGCATTGCAGGTTGTTGCTCGTGGCGTCAACGCCATGCGCGCAGAGAACCGCAGCTTTATTGTCGTGACTCATTATCAGCGTCTGCTGGATTTCATCGTACCGGATTACGTGCATGTCCTGGCCAATGGCCGCATCGTTAAATCGGGTGACAAGTCACTGGCGCTGGAGCTGGAAGCCAAGGGTTACAGCTGGCTCGAAAACGAGGTGGCGTGATGACTTCTGAGTTTCAGCAACATGCCGTATCACTGGCTTCTAGCCAGCCGTTTCCAGCCTGGCTGGGTCAGGTAAGAGAACAGAGTGGTCAGCTATGGCAGGATCTGCCCTGGCCGACACGTAAGACCGAGGCTTGGCGCTACACCTCGCTGTTGCCGATTGAAAATGCACAGTGGCAGTTGGCGTCTCAGGCAACGCTGGATTCTACCGATGGGCTGATCGAACTGGATGCCTATCGCCTGGTGTTTGTGAACGGTCGCTTCGATGCTGCTTTGTCTTCAAGCTTGCCTGCCGAAGTGGTGCGTTTCTCCACCGCAGATAGCGAGCAGCAAGCACTGATCAGTGAACATCTGAATAGCATTGCTGATCAGCGTAAACACCTGTTTGCGGCACTCAATAGCAGCTGGCTGGAAGAAGGTGTTTTACTGCATGTGCAGGCCAATCAGCGCCTGGACAAGCCGGTTTATATCGTGCACGCAACCGATACCCCGTCATCCGAAGTGGTTAACAGCCGTTTGCTGGTGGTGTTGGAAAGTGGCGCTGAGGCGCAAGTGCTGGAGCATTTCTTTACCCTCAGTGCTGAGGATAAGGGCTGGCTGAATTCCACCACCGAGCTGGTGCTGAAAGCCAATGCCTCTCTGAGTCATCATCGCATCAACCTGGAATCTGAGCAGTCACTGCATACCGGTGGTGTGCATGTCAGTCTGGCTGAAAATTCGCGTTTGCTGGGATTCACGCTGGCAACCGGCAGCCGTCTGAAACGCATTGATTACCATGTGTTTCATCAGGGCAGTGGGGCTGATTTGCAGCTTAACGGCATCTACCTGCCACGCAATAATCAACGTATTGATTACCACACCAATGTTGAACACTGTGTCCCTAACTGCACTACCACGGAAGTGTTCCGTGGGGTGATGTCGGATAGCTCAAAAGCAGTGTTTAATGGCCGTATCCATATTCATAAGGATGCGCAGAAAACCCTGGCACAGTTGAGCAACCGCAATCTACTTACGTCAGATCGTGCCCAGATCAATACCAAGCCTGAGCTGGAAATTTATGCAGACGATGTGCGCTGCGCTCATGGAGCAACCGTCAGTCAGCTGAACGATGAGGCGCTGTTTTACCTGACCAGTCGCGGTATTTCTGAAGCGGAAGCGCGGGTGATGCTGAGCTTTGGTTTTGTCAATGAACTGGTAGAGAACCTGACCCTGGAACCCTTGAAAGTTTGGCTACGGCCACGTCTGGCCAGGCTATTTGGCCAGGATGGGCAACTGACACGGCATATTATTCATGACTGAGCAACGTAAATCCTTTGATGTTGACGCTGTGCGGGCTGATTTTCCTATCCTGCAACAGCAGGTGAATGGCCATCCACTGGTTTACCTGGATAACGGTGCCACGACACAGAAACCTCAGGCAGTCATTGATGCGCTGGTGCATTACTACACCTGTGACAACAGCAATGTACACCGGGGTGCGCATACCCTGAGTGATCGTGCTACCGAGGCTTTCGAGCAGGCACGCCTAGCCGTGGCGACGTTTATCAATGCACCAGAAGCGCGTGAGGTGATCTGGACCCGCGGGACCACTGAGGGTATTAACCTGGTCGCCGCCAGTTGGGGGCGTCAGCATCTTCAGGCCGGGGACAGGGTGCTGGTCTCAATGATGGAGCACCACTCCAATATTGTGCCCTGGCAGTTAATTGCGGCCGCAAAAGGCGCGCAGGTAGAGGCTATTCCAGTCACTACATCAGGCGAAATTGATATGCAGGCATTCGAGAGTATGCTGGATGAGCGTGTCAAAATGGTCTCTGTCGGGCATGTCTCCAATGCGCTTGGCAGTATCAACCCGGTGCGTGAGATAGCGCGTCTGGCCCATGTGGTGGGTGCGCTGGTGATGATCGATGGTGCCCAGGCGATCAGCCACTGGATGACGGACGTACAGGCACTGGAATGTGATTTTTATGCTTTCTCCGGACATAAGCTGTTTGGCCCGACAGGCATTGGCGCCCTCTGGGGGCGTGCTGAGTTGCTGGAGGCCATGTCACCTTGGCACGGCGGCGGCGAAATGATTGAAGATGTCAGCTTCGAAGGTACCACCTTTAACAAGATACCGTTTAAATTCGAGGCCGGTACACCCAATATTGCTGATGCGATAGGTCTGGCCGCAGCCATCACCTATCTCAACAGTCTTGATAAGGCTGGCATGATCGCGCATGAGCAGGCTCTGATGCAGTATGCCCAGCAACGTGCCGAGGCATTCGAAGGGATGCGTTTGGTCGGTACAGCGCAGAACCGCATCTGTGTGATGAGCTTTGTGCTTGAGGGGATACACGCTGCTGATATTGGCATGTTACTGGACCAGCAGGGTATCGCGGTGCGTACCGGAAACCACTGCGCCCAACCGGTGATGGAATACCTGGGGCTGGATGGCACGGTCAGGGCAAGCTTTAGTTTTTACAATACGCTGGCTGAGGTGGATCGTTTGTTCGACGGTCTGGCCAAAGCACGCGAATTTCTACTCTGATTTACAGGTGGAGTTAAATTTATGTCGGTAGAACGTTTTGATC
Source organism: Nitrincola sp. (assembly GCF_048264025.1). Lineage (NCBI taxonomy): Bacteria > Pseudomonadati > Pseudomonadota > Gammaproteobacteria > Oceanospirillales > Oceanospirillaceae > Nitrincola > Nitrincola sp. Next base: position 50,763 of record NZ_JBLXDN010000021.1, on the reverse strand, counting down.
CGTCGACTCAGACAGTAACAGTACTTCCTGCTGCCCTTGAGCATTTTCGCAAACAGCTGAGCGCTCAACAGAACGCCCAGGCCATCCGCTTGAGTGTGAAACCCAGCGGTTGCTCCGGTTTTATGTATGTTCTTGATCTGGTTGAAGCTGGACAACAGGAAGACCTCAAGCTGCAGGTGGAAGATGTGACTCTGCTGATTGATAAGTCGAGTCTGGCGATTGTCAGCGGCTCAGAAATTGATTATGTGCGTGAAGGTATTAATCGCCAGATCAAATTTATCAATCCCAATGCCACCAGCGAATGCGGTTGTGGTGAAAGCTTTACGGTGAATGAGTAATGGAAAGACGCATAGTTGTTACTCTGACTGACTGCCCGGCGCGTATTGTTCCGGCAGGCACACCTGTAACTATTCCCAAAGACACCTTTGTTACTATCACCCAGTCACTCGGTGGTAACTATACGCTGACCTGGCATGGTCAGATGGTGCGGGTGGATGGTACCGATGCGGCGGCGTTGGGTCTGGAAGCGGAAAAGCTGTCCTTCCCGCCAGCTGAAACGGATGAAATACTGGAAACTCAGGTCTGGGAAGCGTTGCGGACTATTTATGACCCTGAAATTCCGGTGGATCTGGTGAATCTGGGGCTGATCTATTCGGTCCGTATTGATCAGCAGGCACATAGAGTTGATATCGATATGACGCTTACTGCACCCGGTTGTGGTATGGGCCCGGTATTGGTGGGTGATGTCGAATACAGGGTGGCTAAAGTACCTAATGTTGAAACGGTTAAAGTGGAGCTGGTATTTGATCCGCCTTGGCAACGCGATATGATGAGCGAAGAGGCGCAACTAGCCACCGGTATGTTCTACTGAAAGAGATAGCAGACGTCAGATGAAAACCTTTGGAACCGATATAACCACCGACGACATAATCGATACCCTGTCTTTTTTTGATAGCTGGGAAGATCGTTATCGTTACATCATCGATCTAGGCAAAGAACTCCCGCCTATGGATGAGGCACAGCAGACCGAAGCCAATCAGGTCAAGGGATGCCAGAGTCTGGTGTGGTTATCTGAGCGGCTGGAAGATGACAAACTCTATTTTGAAGCCGACAGTAATTCACACATCGTGCGTGGGTTACTGGCGGTGGTCCTGGCCGCCTACAATGCCAAAACACCGACTGAAATTCAGCGCTTTGATATCGAAGGTTACTTTGAAGCCTTGAATCTGATAAAGCACCTCAGTCCCAGTCGTGGTAATGGGCTGAAATCGATGGTGGCCCGGATCCGGGAGACCGCTGCGCGTATGTCAGCGATGGCGTAACCCTGTATCAACTATCCGTCTCGTTTTGTTTCAGTGTGTAGGCGAATGCGATCACTTCGGCGATGGCTTTGTAGAGCGTTTCCGGGATTTCATCACCTAACTCTAGCCTGATCAGTACTTCGAGCAACTCCGGGTTCTCGTGAATATGTACATCATGCTCACGTGCCAGCGCCAGGATCTGCTCGGCGATCAGGCCTTTGCCCTTGGCAACGATCTTGGGAGCAGTTCCTTTCTGTTGATCATATTTCAGGGCTACAGCCTGAGTGTCTAGCTCGCTTCTTTTCATCAGGTATGCACATCCACTAAACGCTTCTGCAGCGGAGTGATCTCCGGATTAGCCATTTTTCCCAGTCTGGCATAGAGCGGCGATACATCAAATCCCTTGCGCTTCAAGTCACCTTCGAAATCATTGAGGCGTTCGCGCAGACGCCCAAGCGTCTCGGGTTTTTCCACCCAAAAGCTGGCACTGAGCTGGAAATTATCTTGCAGGCTAATATCCGCATCGATAGAACCGGCTTCCTCCAGTTGGAAGTGCAGGCGTACACTCCAGAGGGTAACAAAGTTGCCCTGCTCATCTCGGCGGCGGTGTTCGGTAATGCGCAGTTCCGCATTCTCGAATTTTTGTTCCTGCTGGATTGGCAGGTCTAGCCGAAAATGGCGTTCCTGGCCGCCGTCTGGCAGGTCTCTCCAGCGTTGCAAGCTGCTGATCTGTTGAGCCGTAGAACGTGCCAGCAGTGAGTTAATCAGTTGTGTCAGTTGCTCACGTGCCTGGGCCGGGAGTTGATCGGCCAGCTTAAGTAGTTGTCCGAGTTGTTGTTTCAGGTCAGGCGCTGGCGCCCGCTCACCCGTTGCCCGATTCAGTCCTGCTTCACTTAGTAATCCGCCTTGCTGCAGGTTGCGTGCAATCGCCTTGTCAGCATCGGCCGATCCGGGTTTAACACTGAAGAGTCCCAGCATTGACTGAATCAACTGATTTAATGCACCGTTCTGTTTAACTCCCTGGCGCGCGCTGATTTGCATCAACTGGTTAAGGCCGTCAGCCAGCGGCAATTGTACCGGCAGTACTTCACGCAGTGTTTGCTGCATGATGGCCTGAACGCCCGGTTGCTGTGATAGCGGTAAGGCTGGCTGAGTAATCTGTAGGCGTAACAATCCCTGCTCATTGCGGGTGACTTCAACCTGCTGACCCGCCTGTATCGGACGCGGGCTGACCAGGTCAATAACCTGCCCGGCGGCTAAAATGCGTACCGGATACCCTCCCTGGGGCCTGGGAGGTGGCTCAGCCTGGCTGAGTGCGTTGGCTAAGGGTGTCGGTGTAGCGAGTGGTGGGGCCGTGGCCGGTTGAGAGGTTCCAGGGGACAGCGTGGTGGCTGGTTGTGTCGCTGTTGTTAGAGGGGCTGATTGAGTGATGGATTGAGCCGGTTGTCCCGCCGCTGCTGACGCGTTGGCGGTTGCAGACGGTAATGCACCACCAGTAGGTGTAGGGGGTAAGCCCTGTGTTCCTGAAACCGGTGCTCCTGAAACGGGCGCTCCAGATGCAGGAGTTGCAGTCGCTGGAGTTGCAGTCGCTGGTGTGGCTGGGTTGTTACCAACTGTGGATGTTACTGTGCCAGGGGGCGGGGTGCTGGCTGGGTTGCCGCTGGTGCTGGGTGTAGGTGCTGCAGTAGCGGGCGCAGCGCTGGCTGGGTTGCCACCGGCGCTGGCAGGCGTAGGTGCTGTTGTAGCGGGCGCTGTACTGGCTGGAGTACCGCTGGTGGTGGGTGTTGCTGTGGCGGGTGCCGAACTGGCAGGGTTACCCCCGGAGCTGGGTGTCGCTGGCGTAGTTGGTGTGTTGCCACTGCTACCTGGTGTCGACGTACTGGGTGTGCTACCTGGTGTGGGTGCCGCCGCCTGGGCAACAACGGCGGGTTGTGCCAGCACGACCCCACGAACCGGCTGATTCAAGGGTAGGTTATTGGTTTGACTAACAGACCCAGCAGTAATGCGTAGCAAAAAAGCCTCTGCGGCCGCTCTGGCCTGAGCCGGTGCATTCTGGGCATTTCCAGCCCCCGATTGCCCGGCCGTTTGTGCGCTAGAAGGTTGCCCGGTATTGATCGGCAGGCGCAGTTGCACATTGCCTTCAGCGTCACGACTGAGAGTCACCTGGCTGCCTTGTGGCAGCGGTCGTTGAGTAGTCAGTTCCAGAGTACGGTTGCCAACTTGCAACTGGATAGTGAATTGCGCGGGCTGCGTTGGGCTCTGTGAGACACGCTGAACGGTGGCGCTGGCTTCCTGCCCAGCGGGCAGCATCCGGGCAATATCTGTCCCACGGGCCGCTTGGCCTGCTTCATTGCTGACATTGATTGCACGTACGTTCAGATAAGATTGCACCGTCTTCCCCAGTAAACCTCTAACATGACTGACACTAACAGTTTATAATAATAGTCTTATTTATATCGGCGGTAATGCGGATTTTTTCAGTGTTGTTGTTAATTCAGTATATTTTCATGACAGGGTGATTTGTGGCTGACCCGCTTCTTCAGGTGGTAGACCTTTTCTGCGAACGCGACGACAGAGTTTTATTTGACGGATTATGCTTCAGTGTGTTCCCTGGCGAAATTCTTCAGGTCGAAGGTCAGAACGGCAGTGGCAAGACAACACTGCTGCGTATTTTAGGTGGTTTGTCACAGCAGTATGAAGGGCAAATTCTTTGGCGCGGCAAGCCAGTCACCAAACACGTCGAAGCGTTCCGACGTCAGTTGTTGTACTTCGGTCATCAGGCGGGCGTTAAAGCCATACTAACAGCGGAAGAAAACTTGCGTTGGTATGCGGCATTGGATCCTGGTATTGATCTACAACAAATCACTAGGGCGCTCGATGCGGTAGGCTTAAAAGGATTTGAGGATGTACCCTGTCACATGCTGTCAGCCGGACAGAACCGACGTGTCAATCTGGCACGTTTGTATCTCAGTCGGGCGCCATTGTGGATTCTGGATGAGCCTTTTACGGCGATCGATAAAAAAGGGGTTGCCGCTAAAGAAGCCTTGCTGGTAGAACATGCTGCTCGCGGTGGCACCGTCATGTTGACTACCCATCATGAGTTGGATCTGAGTCGGCATGTTCGTCGCATCAATCTGGATGAATCGTCAGGAACTTAATGCGCATGATAGACACAAATCCTCAGCGACTGGCTGCATTACAAACTGACAGTGAGACTGATTATCGTCCGGCACGGATATTTTTCGCCACTCTGAAACGTGAGTTACAGCTGGCATTGCGCCGACGTAGTGATCTGGTTAATCCACTGATTTTTTTTCTGATGGTTGCTACGCTGTTTCCGCTGGGTGTCAGTCCTGAGCCGACTTTATTGGCAATATTGGCACCAGGCGTGGTTTGGGTAGCCGCTTTATTGGCAACTTTGCTGGCTATGGACAGTCTGTTTCGTTCAGACTTTGAAGATGGATCGCTTGAGCAGATATTGTTAAGTCCACAGCCTTTGTTTGTTGTGGTGTTGGGTAAAGTCTTAGCACATTGGATAATGACAGGGCTGCCGCTGACGCTGATGGCGCCATTATTGGGTGTGATGTTGTTCTTGCCTGCAGAAGGTATGAAGGGGTTGATGCTCAGCCTGCTGATTGGTACACCGACCTTGAGTCTGGTGGGTGCAATTGGCGCCGCACTGACAGTTGGTTTGCGTAAAGGTGGCGTATTGATCTCATTGTTGGTATTGCCGTTATATATACCTGTACTGATTTTTGGTACAGCGGCAGTTGAGGCCGCATTGACAGGTCTGCCAGTAGGTGGGCATCTAGCTTTACTGGGGGCGTTGCTGGCACTGGGGTTGGCTTTAGCGCCACTGGCCATTGCAGCTGCATTACGAATTTCGGTGAGTGGATAAAGAGAAATTTATGGCAGGAAAAAACCTGATGCCACGCTGGTTCTATCAGTTGGCTTCACCACGCTGGTGTTACCAGATTACCGGCAAATTGTTGCCAGGCTTTGCAATCGCTGCAACCTTACTGATTGTGGGTGGGGTCATCTGGGGGCTGGCCTTTGCGCCACCGGATTATCAGCAGGGTAACAGTTTCCGTATCATCTATTTGCATGTACCGACGGCTTACATGGCGCAGTCGATCTACCTGACTATGGCGCTTGCCGGCGCCATCGGTCTGATTTGGAAAATGAAGGTTGCCGATATGGTAGCTAAGTCCTGTGCACCTATCGGGGCTTCTTTGGCTGTACTGGCACTGATTACCGGGGCGATCTGGGGCAAGCCTACCTGGGGTTCCTGGTGGGTATGGGATGCCAGACTTACGTCTATGCTGATCCTGCTTTTTTTATATTTAGGCGTTATGGCACTGAACTCTGCCATAGAAAGTGAGTCTACCGCTGCACAATCAACGGCTGTATTAGCGTTGGTGGGGTTAGTGAATATTCCAATCATCAAGTATTCCGTGGACTGGTGGAACACCTTGCACCAGCCTGCCACGTTCAGTGTGACGGAAAAGCCGGCTATGCCAGCGGAAATGTGGATTCCTTTGCTTATTTTGGTGATAGGTTTCTACTGTTTTTTTGCCGTTGTGCTGATGATGCGTTTGCGCAATGAAATCATCCGTCGGGAGCGCCGCACAGGATGGGTTCGTGAATTATTGATGCAGCAAAGGGGTTGATGTGAGTTTCGAAAGTTTTTCTGATTTTCTCGCCATGGGCGGGCATGGGCTGTATGTCTGGAGTAGCTATGCATTGGGTCTTGTGGTCCTGCTGGCGAATGTCATTTCACCTATGATGACGCGCAAGCGTCTCATCACCGAGCAGTTGCGTCGGATCCGCAGAGAGGAGACAACATCATGAATGCACAGCGCAAGCAACGCTTAACGATTGTGTTAATGATTGTATTTGGTGCCAGTGTGGCTGTAGGCCTGACGGCCTATGCACTGAGTCAGAATATTAACCTGTTTTACTCCCCCAGCCAGATTTCCATGGGTGAAGCGCCAGCTGATACCCGTATTCGTGCCGGAGGCATGGTGGTTGAAGGCAGTATCCGCCGAGACCCGAACAGCCTGAAAGTGGAATTTGATATCACGGATTACGCCCATACCACTCGAGTGGAGTATGTTGGCATTCTGCCTGATCTGTTCCGTGAAGGTCAGGGTATTGTTGCTCAGGGAATGCTGGATCAGGGCGGTCGTTTCGTCGCCTCCGAAGTATTGGCAAAGCATGATGAAAATTACATGTCCCCCGAGATAGCCGAAGCCTTGGCTGTTGCCGGTGAAATGCCTAAAATGCCTGCCTCAGCGGCTAAGGAATACTAAGCATGATTCCGGAGTTAGGTACTTTTTCGACGATACTCGCCTTATGTTTGGCTTTAATTCTTTCAGTTGTGCCACTGGTCGGTGCTTACAGCGGTAATAAACTCTGGGTCGATTATGCCCGGCCCCTGGCTAAAGGGGTGTTTTTCTTTCTGACACTGGCCATGCTGTTGCTGGCCTATTCCTTCCAGTTGGATGACTTCTCGGTTGCTTACGTAGCGCAAAGCTCTAATACCAACCTGCCTTGGTATTATAAAGTCAGTGCGATTTGGGGCGGCCATGAAGGGTCGCTGTTGCTGTGGGTATGGATACAAGCTTTCTGGACCCTGGCTGTCGCCATTAAAAGTAAAGACCTGCCTCTGGATATACTCGGGCGGGTGTTGGCCGTTATGGGCATGATTACCGCCTCCTTTCTGTTGTTTATCCTGTTTACCTCCAGTCCGTTTGGTCGTCTTCTGCCCAATACGCCGCTACAAGGCGCTGACCTTAACCCGCTGTTGCAGGATTTTGGCCTGATCGTTCATCCACCCGCGTTATACATGGGCTATGTGGGTCTATCAGTGGCTTTTTCCTTTGCTATAGCGGCCTTGTTGAGTGGTCGGCTTGATGCGGCCTGGGCGCGCTGGTCGCGTCCCTGGACCAATGTCGCCTGGGCGTTTCTAACCCTGGGCATTGCCTTGGGAAGCTGGTGGGCTTACTACGAGCTGGGCTGGGGTGGCTGGTGGTTCTGGGATCCGGTAGAAAACGCGTCATTAATGCCTTGGCTGGTGGCTACGGCCCTTATTCACAGTTTAGCAGTTACCGAAAAGCGTGGTGTGTTTAAAAGTTGGACAGTGCTGCTGGCGATTTCGGCTTTCTGTTTGAGTTTGCTGGGTACCTTCCTGGTGCGTTCCGGCGTGCTGACATCGGTACATGCCTTTGCCACAGATCCTGAGCGCGGCATCTTCATTTTAGGTATGTTGATCTTTGTTATCGGCGGCTCGCTGCTTTTGTATGCTATCCGTGCCGGCTCGGTAAAGAGTGAGTCTTCGTTTGCACTCACCTCGCGTGAAAGCTTTTTGCTGGTTAACAATATTCTCTTTACCGTTGCCTGCGCCATGGTGCTAATTGGCACGCTTTATCCGCTGGTTATGGATGCCTTGAATATGGGCAAAATTTCGGTAGGGCCTCCTTACTTCAATGCCCTGTTTGTGCCACTGATGTCTCTGATGGTGATTTTCCTTGGCATAGCCTCCGTTAGCCGCTGGAAAGAAACCTCGGTTTCCCTGCTGGCATCAAAACTCTGGTTGCCTGCTGTGCTGGCGATAATTGCCGGTTTTGCGACCAACTGGTTGTATAGTGGCACGCTGGATTTTTGGGTGGTACTGGCGTTTGTATTGAGTTACTGGATAGTGTTCACCTGGGGGCGTGAGTTTATTGGCCGCCTGCGCATGCGCAAAAGCCTGTTTTCAGGGTTGACTAAACAGTCCCGGAGTTACTATGGCATGCTGCTTGGGCATGTGGGTGTGGCTGTTACCGTGATAGGTATAGCCATGGTCACTGTGTTCGTTGAACATCGCGACGCACGTATGGCCCCGGGAGATAGCTTGGAATTTCGCGGTTATACCTTTATTTTTGATGGTGCGCGAAAGGTACAGGGGCCAAATTATTCCTCTGACATGGCGCGTGTCAGAGTGCTTTATAATGATAAACCTTACCGGGAGATGTTTCCGGAGAAGCGGATGTACAACGCACGTGGCATGGTGATGACACAAGTTGCGCTTGATCCAGGGCTGTTCCGTGATCTTTACATCGCTATGGGTGAAGAACTGGAAAATGGTGCCTGGGCGCTCAGATTGCAATTTAAACCCTTTATTCGCTGGATCTGGTTGGGCGCCTTGCTGATGACAGCGGGTGGCATACTGGCAGCGAGTGATCCGCGTTATCGTAAGCAGGCTCGTAGGGATGCGACTGCACGACAGACTGTCACGGAGTAGCTATGCGTAAGTTAATGGTTTTTGTTCCCTTTGTTGCTTTTATAGTGCTGGGTATTTTTTTGTATAAGGGGTTGTTTATGGACCCTTCAAAACTGCCGTCAGCGCTGATTGATCGTCCGTTCCCTGAGTTTGCTCTGCCGTCACTGTATGAGCCTGAGCGGGTACTGACTCAGGAGGATGTGAAGGGTGAGATTGCGTTGCTGAATGTCTGGGCAACCTGGTGCCCAACCTGCAAAGAAGAGCATGAACAACTGAATAAAATCGGTCTGGAGGAGGGTATCCCCATCTATGGCTTGAACTATAAGGATGATCCACAGCTGGCGCGCGACTGGTTACAGCGCTACAAAGACCCTTACAGTCAAGTCATCGTCGATCGTGAAGGGCGTTTAGGCCTGGATCTGGGTGTCTATGGGGCGCCGGAAACCTATATTCTGGATAGCTCAGGCGTGATTCGTTATCGCCATGTCGGTGAAGTGGATGAAAAGGTCTGGCAACAACTCAAGGGGCTGATGGAAGCCATCGCCACAGAGGAGGGGGCATGAGTCTGCGATTAAGCCTGTTTGCGCTGCTGCTTCTGTTATGTTCGGGTGCTCAGGCCTCATTTGAAACCTATGAGTTTTCAACCACACAGAATGAGATGCGCTATTTTCATCTGTCCAAAGAGCTGCGTTGTCCAACCTGTCAGAATCAGAATATCTCCGACTCTGATGCACCGCTGGCTGCCGATTTACGCCGTGAACTGCATCGGATGATTGAGGCGGGTTATGACGATGATGAGATCCTGGACTTCATGGTCAGTCGTTTTGGTGATTTTGTGCACTACCGCCCACGGATCAGTCCCGATACCTACCTCCTTTGGTTCGGCCCGTTTGCGTTGCTGTTGGGTGGCTTTGGTGCGGTCTGGCTGGTAGCAAGAAACAGACGGCTAAGACGGACGGCAATCGATTCGCCCGTGCAGCCTGAAGCCAATACCCAATTTTCAGATGAACTAACTTCCGAGCAGCGCTCTCGCCTGAATAAATTACTGCAACAGGATAAAAATTTATGACGTTACTCTGGGTGGGCATCGGTGTTTTGACGCTGATTGCTGTTGTTATCGTGTTTTGGCCTTTGCTGAAAAGTCGTCATGAGCAGCCGGTTGCAGAAGAAACGGCAGCGGATAGAACAGCCCAAAATGTGGACATTTTTCGGGAGCGTCTGGCTGAACTGGAAAAAGAGCTGGATGCCGGTACGCTGACAGAAAACGCCTTCATCGAATTGAAAACCGAGCTGGAAAAAAATCTACTGATTGATGCCGACGAAAATCGCCGTGTGGCACCCGTGTTACGGGTGGGACAATCCCAGTTAGTGACCATTACGCTGATTGCACTGTTGGTGCCGACCTTCTCGTTCGGGCTCTATGCCTACCTCGGGCGAGCTGATGATGTCGCCAGGAAAATGGCCATGGATGTCTGGCAACAAGCCCCAGGACAGAGTGATATATCCATTGAGGAAGCCATCGCGCAGCTTGAAGACGAGTTGGATAAGCGTCCTGAAAATGCGGAAGGCTGGTATCTTCTGGCAACCACGCGGATGAACATGAGTCAGTTTACAGCCGCCGTTGATGCGTTCAACCAGTCGCTTACGTACTTGCCTGAAGGCGCTGTGGAGTTTCCGATGGTGATGGGTCAATTAGCTCAGGCGATGTTTTTTGCCAATCAGGGTGAAATGACTGACGAGGTTATGGCACAGGTGGAAGCAACCCTGAGACTGGACCCCAATGAGCTGACAGCCTTAGGTCTGCTGGGTATTGCCGCATTTGAAGCTGAAGACTATCAGGCCGCCATTAGGCATTGGGAACAAGCACTTCAGGCAGCTGATGGTCAGTCAGCCGAGTCGTTACAAACCGGTATTGCACGTGCCAGAGCTCAACTTGAAGCACAGGGTGTGATCATGGAAGAGGTGGTTGCAGGTCCCGGAGTACGTCTGCAACTGGATCTTGCTGATGCGCTTATGACTGAGGTCAGAGGTGATCAGTGGGTATTTGTGTATGCGCGTGCACCGGGTGAACGTATGCCGATTACCGTAGAGCGCTTGCAGGTTTCACAACTGCCTGCCGATATATTTCTCAGTGCGGCCAACTCTATGGTTGAAGGAATAAGTCTGGCTGATTTTGAAAATGTCGATATCGTGGCACGTATCAGTGTGTCTGGTATGGCAGAACAACAGCCGGGTGACTTTAAAGGTGAGCTCAGCAATGTTAAAGTGACGGATGGTGATGAGTCTATCAGGCTGATCATCAGTGAACGGGTTGAGTAACTTTAACGCTATTTATAATCAGAGTTGTAACTTGGGAACCGGTTGAATCATGGAGATCAGTCTTCGCGAATGGCTTATCATCGGCGCTATTTTTGTCATCGCCCTGATTCTTTTTGACGGTTGGCGCCGTATACGCGCAAATCGCAACCGCTTACGTATTGATATTGACAAAACGCTGTCAGAGATTGGTGAAACCAGTCATCATAATCCTGAGTTGCCGAATGGTGGTGCGCGTGTTCGTTCATTTGTTGAACCGCCGTTGACGACAGCCAGTCACAACGATCGCCGAACAGAGCTTCAGGACCAACCGGTTACGAAAGCAGCCAATGTTGAACCTGAGCCTGACTCAGATAAGCTCGATATTGGTATCTCTACGCCCGAAGCACCCGAGCTCCACGAACCACAAACGCCACGAACATACACTCCCCGAGCCGAAGAATTAGTCGAAGCACCGGCCCATGCGACAGACAATACCGATATTCCGGTTCTCAGTAATATTAATCCTGCCGAACTTCAGGAAGGCATGATTGATGCATTTGACTTCCCTGCTGAAACAAAGCCATCAGCCTTCAGTGCCTATGACGATGATACGGATCACTTGCAGCCGCCTCTGTCTGCCGAGCCAATCGAACCTGAGCCTGAGCCTGAGCCTGAGCCTGATACTGTCGCTGAGCAGTTTGAGTGGGATCCTGAGCTGGAACGCCAGTTTGATAGCTTCGATGAATCTGAAAGACCTATGGCTGAGCCTGAGCCTGAGCTTGAGTCGGAACCAGAACCCAAGTTTCTGACGCCCGAAGATAAAACCAGCCTTCCTGAAGCTGCCCCAGTCGTGGCCGAAAATCCTAAGGCAGATTATTCTGGCCTGGATCCCTTATTTGATGATATACCCTCCGATTCCTTTGATAGGGATGTGCCGGATGAAGAAATAACTCAGCCGAATCTTTACCTTGACCTGGATCTGGAACAGCCGATTCATCAGATTATGGCTAATAAAGCCGCGGCTAAAGACTCAGTTAAAGACAACAGTAAAAACGACAGTAAGGACACCAGCAAAGATTATGGCCGTCGGGTAGCGGAAAAACCGCGTCGCCGCCAGGTTGAAAACCCCAGTTTTACGTTACCTCTGGATGAACCTGAAGAGGATCTGCTGTCAGATATGGGGCTTTCTGCGCTGGAGTCCGAATTTGAAACCCGGCAGGAAGCTGAACCTCCGTTTAAGCCGAAAGAGCAAGCGCCTAGAACATCAGTGCCCAGCACACCTGCAAAACCTGATAATCGCGCGGCAGAATCCCAGGCAGCCAGCTCGGCAGCCTCTAAATCGGCGGCGGCTGCGGCTCGTAAGGCACTCACTGATATGCCGGATCCAGACGAAGTGCTGGTAATCACCGTGGTGGGCCGTGATCGTCAGAAACTGCCAGGTGTGCCCTTGCAAAAGGTGGTAGAGGCCTGTGGTATGGAGTTTGGTGATATGTCGATCTATCACCGTTTTGAAGGCGATGCGGTGGCATCATCTTTACAGTTCAGTATGGCCAATGCGGTCAATCCGGGTACCTTTGATCCGGATGCCATGGATGAGCTGGAAACACCGGCGGTGTCCTTTTTCATGTCGATGCGTGAACCGAAAGACCCGATGACAGCCTACGAGTGTATGCTGGCAACGGCTGAAACACTTGCCAAGCACCTGGACGGAGATCTACTTGATGAAGACCGTTCGGTAATGCGCGAACAAACCAAAGAGCACTATCGTCAGCGTATTCGTGATTTCGAGATGCAGAGTCGTCGTCGAAAACTGGGCCGCTAACCTCTAAGCCACAAGATACCTATGACTCATCAGGATATAACCGCCAAACTGGCTGATCTGCGCGAACAGCTGGACCAGCACAACTATCGTTATTATGTACTGGATGACCCGAGTATCACCGATGCCGGGTATGATCGTCTGTTTGCTGAGCTGCAGGCGCTGGAAGCGGAACATCCTCATCTGATTACCCCCGAGTCACCCACTCAGCGCGTCGGCGCGAAGCCGATGGGTGGTTTTGCCGAAGTGGCACACGAACTGCCGATGTTGTCATTGGATAATGCCTTCACTGATGAAGACCTGGCGGCGTTTATGCGCCGTGTCGAAGAGCGTCTGGATCAGTCGCCCGTCGATTTTGCCTGTGAACCCAAGCTGGATGGCATCGCCATCAGTCTGATCTATGAACAAGGGTTGTTGGTACTGGGTGCAACACGCGGGGATGGTTACACAGGTGAAAATATCACCGGCAATGTGCGTACTATCCGCAGCGTGCCACTTAAACTGCATGGCGAAAATATTCCGGAGCGCCTGGAAGTCCGCGGTGAAATCTATATGCCTCGCGCCGGTTTTGATGCACTTAATCAGGCTTCTATAGAGCGAGGTGAAAAAACCTTTGTTAATCCGCGTAATGCCGCTGCGGGCAGCTTGCGTCAGTTAGACCCGCAAATTACCGCCGCACGGCCTCTGGAGTTTTGTGCTTACAGTACCGGAATAGTCTCCGGGGGTGAGCTACCCGAAGGGCATGTGCAAACCCTTGAGCAACTGCAGCGCTGGGGTATACGTATCAATGCCGAGATGCGGCTGGTCTCTGGGCTGCAGGGCTGTCTGGATTACTATACTCAGTTGGCAGAAAAGCGGCAGACGCTACCCTACGATATTGATGGTATCGTATTCAAGGTTAATCAGCGCGACCAGCAGCAACAGCTGGGGTTTGTCTCGCGCGCGCCACGCTGGGCAATTGCCCGCAAGTTTCCGGCACAGGAAGAGATCACCCGACTGAACTCGGTGGAGTTTCAAGTGGGGCGTACCGGTGCGATTACGCCTGTTGCCCGGCTGGAGCCCGTGTTTGTCGGCGGCGTTACTGTCAGTAATGCAACCCTGCACAATATGGATGAGATCAACCGTCTGGGGGTAATGGCGGGTGATTACGTGATGGTTCGTCGCGCGGGTGATGTGATTCCGAAGATCGTTAGTGTGGTCATGGAGCAGCGTCAGCCGGATCAGGTTAGCGAAGTTCAACTGCCCGAACACTGCCCGGTCTGTGGTTCGGATATCGAACGTAGCCTGCTGAATAGACACCGTAAGGCTACTGATAGCCAAAGCTTCGGTACCGTCTACCGCTGTGTTGGCCGTCTGGCCTGTCGGGCGCAGGTTAAGCAGTCTATCTTGCATTTTGTATCCCGACGAGCGATGGATATCGAGGGGCTTGGCGATAAGAATGCAGAGCAACTGGTTGAACGCGGATTGGTGAAATCTCCAGCAGACCTGTATCAGCTGACTAGCGAGCAGTTACTGCAACTAGACGGCTTTGCTATGCTGTCATCCGAAAATTTATACCAGGCGATTCAATCCAGTAAGTCGGTAACGCTGGAGCGCTTTATCTATGCCTTGGGTATACCCGAAGTCGGTGAAGAGACGGCGCGGGTGCTGGCACAAAGCCTCGGCAGCCTGAGCCGTATTCGTGAAGCCTTACCACAGCTGTTGGTATTTTTGCGTGATATAGGCCAGGAAGTTGCAGCTGAAATTCATAACTTTATGCAGGATAGTCACAATCAGGAAGTCATGGATGCCCTGCTTGCCGCAGGTGTGTCTCTTAAAGCCTCTGGCGAGGTAGCTGTTGGGCTGCGAGGCAAAATTACCCTCAGTGACTTGCTCAGTCATTTAGCTATACGTGGCGTCGGACCGACCAGTGCCAAAGCCCTGGCTGCCTTCTTTGACAATCCGGAGCAACTGTTTAACACCGATGTCGCACGTCTGGCTCAAGTACCCGGACTGAATAGCAAAGCGCAGCAGGGTGTTGCTGAGTGTCTAAAGGATAGCGATTGGCTGGATAAGGCCCGAGCGCTCTACCAACAACTGCAGGACTTTGGCCTGTATGCAGGAAGCGAAGCCGCGCAGGTTGCCGCGGAGAACTCAGCCGAGAGCTCATCAGAAAACGTGCAGAAAAATGCACAACCTCTGGCGGGAGAAACCTGGGTGCTAACCGGCACGTTGGAAGTCATGACCCGTGATGAGGCCAAGGATCAATTGCTGGCACTGGGGGCGAAGGTGAGTGGCAGTGTATCCGGTAAAACGGCTTGTGTTGTCGCAGGCCCTGGGGCTGGGTCAAAACTGACTAAAGCAGAACAGCTCGGTGTTAAGGTGATCGATGAAACGACCTTTCTGTCTTTGCTGGAGAGCCTGAAGTAAACCTCAGGCCCAGCTTTCCACCTGCGCGTCATTGATAAGTAAGCGCACCAGATCAGTTCTGGAAATGATGCCAAGCAGTTCGTCTTTTTCGCTGATCACCGGAATGGCGCTGATCGGATAACTAACAAAGGTCGAGGCAATCTGGGACAGCTCAGTTTCCAGTGTCGCGGCAACCATCTGTTTCTGATACACCACCGCCACCGTAACAGTGGAGTCAGTGCCGTGCTCAAGGATGTCCGGGCGGGAGATCAGGCCAACAGGTCGTTCACTGTCATCCAGCACAACCAGATGGGCAATGTTGTGTTCTTCCAGTTGTAACCAGGCCTGACGCAGTGATGCTGTGGTGGTAATGGTCTGCACCGGGAAGGTCATAATCTGCTGCGCACGCAGTACCGGGCGAGCTGTTTTGGGTTTGCCAGCCTTGCTGGTTTCCTCATAGGCTGCCTGAGCGCCGCTGGTCTGAGGTGCCGGATGGCGACTGGATTCCGGGTCGAGTCGAATAAAACGTTCACCCGGGCGCTTCATGTTTTCATCTGAACCTGGCAGACCACGCGATGCGTTACTGGCAGCCGTTTCATCGACACTGCGTTGTTTAAACAGTGCCTTGACCGGTGTCTGTATCCTGTTCCCTTGATCTATGATTATCAGTGACATACTAAGCGACTCCTCTCTCTTGTAGAGTATATCGTCATTTTACTGAAAATCATTAAATTCGTCGTCGTGTCAGATCACGCAGAATAAATCGTGCCGGGTCCAGACGGGCTATCAGTTGCTTGGATAAGGGCGCGGGCGTGCCACAGATCTGTGCTGTCAGTAGTGCGGCGCTGATCGGGCAGGTTATCAGGCCTTTGGAGCCGTGACCGGTGTTGACATAAAGTCCGGATAAACGTGGTACCGGCTGATCAGCCAGACGGCGGGAATCGGTCCTCAGTGGGGCAAACACTTCCACCGTGGCATCGTAATCAGCCACCTGGCCTACCATCGGCAGATAATCCGGGGTGCTGCAACGAAATCCGGTACGTCCATCACAGTCGGCCGGTGTCAGCGTTTTGAAGGCGGGTAGGGCGGCGGCCAGAGTATTAAGGTTCTTCTGATGATCACTGTCACGCAGTTCCGTGTTGGCATAATGCAGATCAAACGTAGCGCCAAAGCAGTAGTGCGCTTTCCGTGCCGGAGAGATATAGCCTTCACCACAGATAACCGTGTGGAGCTCTGGCAGCGATGCACTGGCCTGGACCAGACTGGTTTGTCCGCGTATCGGTTTAACCGGCAAATGAGCAAGTTCGGCTAGCTGACGCGTATCGGCAGCGGTGCATATAATCACTTTTGGAGCTGAAAAGCACCCTTGGAGCGTTTTGACTGCCCAGTGACTGTGATCGGCATCGGCAATCAATTGCTGTACTGGCTGATTGAAGTGACATTCGATCGCCGGATGGTCCAGCAGATAGCGGCAATAGTCAGCGGGGGCGACCCAGCCAGCATGGGGAAAGAATAATCCGGGATAGCCTACCTGGGTTCCGGCTAGCGCTGAGGCTTGTTCAGCAGAAACAGCACGAAACAGGCTGTCCGCGTAATGACCCTCAGATAGCAACTGTTTCTGACGCTTGGCATCCTTGGGCTGTATGGCCAATTGCAGTACCCCGCAGAGCGAGGCCAACGGCGGATCTGTGTCGGGGAGTTGTCGCAGTTGATTAGCGCTGAATAGCAGCCCCTGCAGGTGAAAGGCACTTTCATAAGTGGGTTTTACCGCTAACTTGGCGTAAAGCGCGCCCTGGGCATTACCCGAGCCCTGTTGTGCAGGTTCAGGTCCTGCTTCGAGTAGTGTCACGCTTATACCTTGTTCGGCCAGCGCCCGAGCTGTTGACGCACCCGCCAGTCCAGCACCGACAACAATCAAGTGTTGTGGCGCTGGTTCTAACGGCGACTGTAACGGCGCATCACTCAGTTGCCCACAGAGCATTTCCCGTTTGCGGCCAAAACCGGAGCGTTTACTCAGGCTAAATCCGGCCTGCTGCAGGCCTTCTCTGACCTGGCGGGCAACGGTAAAAGTTGCCAAAGTGGTACCTGGGTGGCTTTTAGCGGCCAGTTGTTGAAACAGCGCCGGTTGCCACATGTCCGGATTTTTATCAGGAGAAAAGCCATCCAGAAACCAGGCATCGACGCTGGCTTGAAGTTGCGGCAGTTGCTCCAGTGCATCACCGATAATCAGCGTCAGCTGTACACGGCCCTGGTCAAAGAACAGGCTATGGAAGCCCTGTTGCTGGGGTGGATACTGCGGCAGAAAGCGGCTTTGGCAATCGGTTATATCAGGCCAGCGCTGCAGCAGGATTTCCATGTCGGCCAGAGATAACGGATATTTCTCAAATGCCAGGTAGTGCAATTGGGCATCGGCTGGTGCGCAGCGCAGCCACAGTTTCCGGGCAGTAAAAAAATTCAATCCGGTACCAAAACCGGTTTCACCTATGACAAAAGTCTGTCGACTGGCTAGCGCCTGAAAGCGTTGCTCGAGCTGGTTACCCGCCAGAAAGACATGCTGGCTCTCTTCAATACCGCCATCCGTGTTGAAATAGAAATCATCAAAGGCTTCGGCGACAGGTACGCCGTCTTCCCAACGCAGTCTGGCACTTTCAATACGACTCATCGGCAAACCCCTGTGCTACTGATTCAAGGCTTTTCAGGTAGCTATCCCAATCAAAACAGGGGCCAGGATCGGTTTTTCGCTCCGGCGCAATATCACTATGGCCGGTGATGCGTGCAGGCGTAATCTCAGGGTAAGCCTGCATTAACAGCAGGGTAATCCGGCTGAGTTGCTGATACTGTGCTGGGGTGAAGGGCGTGGTATCTGTACCTTCCAGTTCGATGCCGATGGAGAAGTCATTGCAGTTGTCGCGGCCCTCAAAACAGGATGCTCCGGCATGCCAGGCGCGCTGATTGAAGGGCACAAACTGCAGCACTTCACCGTCACGGCGAATCAACAGGTGAGCCGAGACCTGTAGCGCTGCAATCTGGCAAAAACCGGGGTCAGCCTCAGGATCCAGACGGTTACAGAACAGGTCTTCGATATAAGGGCCACCAAACTGACCCGCAGGCAGACTGATGTTATGGATCACCAGCAGCGACACCTCATCATTCGGGCGGGCGTTGAAATTATCACAGTTAACCTGACGGGCAAACGTCAGACGATGATCCTTGAGTAAGCTTTGCACTGGCACAGAGTGATCCTGATGGTTAGAATGCTGCATCTTAGATTGAAACTTCGGAATAGCCTATTCTCATGCTTACACTCCCTGAACTGCAAGCCGTTATCCAGGATAATGTTACCTCTGCTCTGTTGGAAGATGTCGGCAGTGGCGATATTACCGCTGAACTTATCCCGGCGGCGCATCAGGCCAGTGCCCGGGTGATCACCCGTGAAGCCGCGGTTATCTGTGGTGTGGCCTGGGTAAATGAGGTGTTTCGCCAGGTGGATCCTGACGTTGAACTGCAGTGGCAGGTTCAGGAGGGTGATCGGGTGGCGGCGGATACTGAGTTGCTGTTACTCAAGGGGTCGGCTCGGGCAATCCTGACCGGCGAGCGCACGGCACTCAATTTTCTGCAGACCTTGTCTGGTACAGCAACACTCAGTGCTGCTTATGCCGATAAAGTGGCGGCAACCAGCGTAAAGTTACTGGATACCCGCAAAACCCTGCCAGGACTGCGGATGGCGCAGAAATATGCCGTCAGTTGTGGAGGCTGTTTTAACCACCGTATCGGCTTATTCGATGCTTTTCTGATCAAGGAAAATCATCTGATGGCTTGTGGCGGCATTACCACCGCCATTCAAACCGCGCATCAGAACCATCCCGGTAAGCCGGTCGAGGTGGAAGTTGAAACCTTTGAGCAGTTACATGAAGCGCTGCAGGCCGGAGCGGACATTATTATGCTGGATAACTTCACCCCGGCGCAGATGCGTGAAGCGGTTCAGATCAATGCCGGTAAAGCGAAGCTGGAAGCTTCAGGTAATATCACCGATGCCACGTTGCTGGATTTTGCCACCACCGGTGTTGATTATATTTCCATAGGTGCCTTGACCAAACATTGTCGGGCGATCGATCTGTCGATGCGGATCACCCTTTAATTTACTGACTGGATGCTAGAGAACCCGGTTAGTACTGAGGTATTTAAAGCTCGCCTCAGGTCCTGTGCCATCGGCATAGAGGGTTACACCCGAGCGCAGACAGATGGACAGATGCTGGTGTGAAGCCTCGGTTTCTGGCGGTAGCAGATGATTAACAGCGGCTTTTTCATCCAGCAGTTCCTGTTCAGTAAGCTTCATCATCGTCATACTGTATTCATTTAGATCCAGCCCTTTGACTATCTGATAGCGGCCATAGTTACAGCGTACCGGAAAGGAGTAGAAAATCCCTTTCTCAATACCGTAACTGCCATCACTGATAATACCCATACTGACAACCTGGCCCGGCGGAGTGCCCAGTGCCCAGTCGCGCATATGATGAATGATGGCCTGAGCCGCTGATGCGGCACTGGATACACCGCGGGCATCAATAATCTGACTGCCACGGGTCTGTACCTTGGGGATGAACTCCTGCTGATACCAATCCTGATCTATCTGTTCCATGACGGGCTGCCCCAGCACACTGGCATGGTAAAGATCAGGAAACTGTGTCGGTGAATGGTTACCCCAGATGATGATGCCATCAATATCCAGTGGATTAGCCCCTGTGTGGTTAGCCAGGATACCCTTGGCCCGATTGTGATCAAGTCGAGTCAGGGCAGTGAACTGTGATGGTGACAATTTAGGTGCGTTACGACTGGCGATCAGCGCATTGGTGTTCGCCGGGTTGCCCACCACCAGCACCTTCACATCACGGTTAGCGTGATCGTTGAGGGCCTTGCCCTGACGGGTAAAGATTTCCGCATTCACTTCCAACAAGTCGCGCCTTTCCATACCCGGCCCACGAGGGCGTGCTCCGATCAATAACGCATAGTGAGCATTATTAAAGCCCTCTTCGACATTATCGTGCAGCGTAATGGTATGCAGTAAAGGAAAGGCACAGTCCTCTAGCTCCATGGCCAAGCCACGCAGGGCTTCCATACGTTCAGGCATCTCGATCAATTGCAGGATGACGGGCTGATCATCTCCCATCATGCTGCCATCGGCAATCTGGAAAAGCAGGCTGTTACTGATGGCACCAGCGGCACCGGTAATGGCGATACGGACAGGGCGTCTCATAAGGGGATCTCTTTTTATAGTGTTTATGGATTGTGAAATACTAGACCAAAGTCTAGTTAATATGAACCCCAGCTAATGTGTTCTGTTGAAATTGATTAGAGCTTGTAAGCTTAGATATCGATATATAGAATGATAACTATTATCATTATTATAGTTGTTAAGGAATACTGATGTCTGAGGCTAACTCAATGCTGCACAATCAGGTGGACTCGCTGTACCGCGACCATCGTGGATGGTTGCACCATTGGTTGCGTCGACGTTTAGGCTGTTCGGAAACAGCGGCCGACTTGGCTCAAGATACGTTTATCCGAGTGCTATTAAAAGATACGGCTCCACAACCTGACAGCCCTCGCGCTTATCTCAGCACCATTGCCAAAGGGCTGATGTTCAACCACTGGCGACGACAAGCCTTAGAGCAAGCTTATTTAGAGATGTTGGCCCTGCAACCAGAGCCTGAATCGCCCTCGTTGGAAGATCAGCATCTGGTGGTAGAAACGTTGCTGCAACTGGCGCAGATACTCGATGGTTTGCCTCATCGGGATCAGCAGATTTTTCTGATGGCGCGCCTGGATGGACTGAAATATCAGGAGATAGCTGAGCACCTGAACATCAACGTAAACAGAGTGCAAAAAGCCATGGTGCGTTGTATGCAACAGTGCTATCGAGTCTTGTATGACTAATTCAGCCATGCCAACTCGTGAACTCGTAACGGAAGCTATTCACTGGCTGGTTAAATTCGAAGCAGGGGAGGTTGCAGATGAAGAGCAGCGTGCCTTTACTCACTGGCTATCGCAAAGCCCGGAGCACGCTTTGGTTTGGGATCAGCTGGGACGAGCAAATCAACACTTCTCTGCCATCTCGAATCTGAACAGTGAGAAGGCTTTATACAGCCTGCATTCGGCTGAACACCGATTACTGCAAAAACGCCGCACTCTGAAAACACTCGCCTCCATTAGTGCTTTAGGTACAGCGCTGTGGTTAACCCGTGATATTACCGGTGCTGCACAAGCTGGACGCTATCTGTACGGCAAGACGATGGCCGATATACAAACAGCGGCTGGTGAGCAAAAAACACTGGTTCTTCAAGACAGCAGCAGGTTAATTCTTAATACCCAATCGGCCCTTGCTGTGGACTTCAACGCCCAACCTGAGCTTAGGCTGCACTATGGTGAGTTGGCCATTACCAACAGTGGTGGTGCCCAGGTTCGGATCGGCAACCATCTATTCAGCCCAGATGTGGGTAGCGAATTTACCCTGTCCCGAGAAGATAGCCGTTGCCATTTGCAAGTGATTACTGGGCAGGTGAACTGTACCCTCAGTGGTAACAGAGAATATCAGGTTACCGCTAGCCAGGGTCTACTGATGCAGGGAGAACAGGTTCAACAGTCAACCCTAACGCCTTACCACCTGAGTTGGCGCCAAGGGCTGTTAACCGCCCAGCGCACCCAATTAAGCGACTTTATCCAACAGCTTGCTCGTTACCGAAGCGGTTACCTGGGCTACGCCGACGACATTGCCCATCTTACATTTTCAGGCAGTTTTCCAATTGAGGATACTGACGCTATCCTCGATAACCTCTGCCAAATTCTACCTATTCGTCAACATAGAGTGAGTAAATATTGGGTACGACTCATGCCTGCATAAAAAAATTATAAAAATAAGGCAGATTTTTCCTGTTCGTGGGGCATATCAAATATGAACTGCGCTTGGCTATCAACCCAAGTGTATAAGCCACTAAACAAGGAATCTTGAGCATGTTGTTGACCCAGCCACCTGTAAGTCTTGTAAGAAAATACCGACCCACCTTGAGTCAACTCGCCTTGGCTATGGGACTCGGACTTAGTGGGCTATCAGTGTCCGCGCTGATACACGCTGACCCGGTGGTGGATGTTAAACAGGCTTTTGCAATTCCGAGTGGCGCTCTGGACTCAGCCTTGGTGCTGTTTGGTCAGCAGAGTGGAGTCCTAGTGTCCGTGAGCGGAGACTTGAGTCAGGGTAAACAAACACGAGGCCTGCAAGGTAACTATTCCGTCGATCAGGCGTTAAGTCTTCTGCTACAGGACAGCGGACTGGTCGCTGTACCGCAAACTGGCGGGGGCTATATTATCAACCGGCCTGAGCCTGTGGTAAGCCAGCATGGCGCGGTGCAGTTGCCCACCCTCAGCATTCAACATAAACGTGAATTCCGTGTTTCCAAAGGCGCAACCAATCTACCTATGGAAATAAAGGACACCCCCCAGACGATCAGCACGATCGAACAGGAAAGCTTGCGCGACTTTGGTGTTAGCAACAGTAATGATGCGTTGCGTATGGGTACCGGTATCAACGTCGATGAGTGGGAGACCAATCGTACCGGCTATAACGCACGTGGCTTCGATATTATGCTGACGCAGGTCGATGGCTTAGGGATGACCAACGACTGGGGGCTTGTTGAAGGTCAACTGGATACCTTCCTGTTCGATAAAATCGAACTGACTCGTGGCGCAAATGGCTTGCTCACCGGTGTCGGTAACGCCTCTGGTACCATCAACTTCGTTCGCAAACGGCCTACCAACGAGGACGGTGGCGAGGTTCAGCTCTCCGGTGGATCCCATGGTCTTAAACGCCTGGCATTGGATTATAACAAGGTGCTCACTGAGGATGGCGAGTGGGCCGGACGACTGGTGCTTACGCAGGAGGATAAGGGCTCGTACCTGCGCGCACTTAATGACAAGCGTACCTCCCTCTACGGCGTTGTCGAAGGGCAGATTGGTCTCGACGGAGTGTTAACACTGGGCTTGAGCTACCAGGATTCCAAACAGCGTTCTCCTATGTGGGGATCGCTGACACTGCCTTATGCCGACGGTAGCCTGGCTGATTTCGACGTCTCTGCCTCCACTGCCCAGGACTGGACACGATGGAACAACCAGTCCTATAACGCCTTCATCGAGTACTCACATATGCTATCGCCTGACTGGGAGGGCAAGGTGACTTACAGCCACACCAAGGGTAGCAGTGATAACAAGTTGTTTTATGCCTACACCTCCACTGGCTATCTGAACGATGACAACACCGGTCTGCTCGGTTGGCCGTATCGCAGCGATAGCGAATCAGAGATCAATATCCTCGATGTCAACCTCACCGGTGTTTTTGATGCTTTCGGTCGCCAACACGAAGCCGTGTTCGGCTTGAGTCATTCCAGGCAGACAAGTCTGACCTACACATACGATGGTGCCACCTTCCCCGTATTGCCAGCTTTTCCTTATGGTGGCGATGTTTATGCAGAGCCCAATTGGGGAGCTAAAAGTGTCGCATCAGATGGTGATCAGAACATTACCCGGTTGTACGCTGCAAGCCGTATATCCTTGACCGATAGACTCAGGGGTATCGTCGGCATTAACGCCATACACCTAAAGCGAGATGGTACGGCGATCTACGGCGGTGGAACTAATCTTGACAACGAAACGACTGAAAAGGCCAGCCCGTATTTTGGCTTAACCTACGATATTTCACCTGATGTGATGACCTATGCTTCATACTCGGATATCTTCCAGGCGCAGGATCAACGTGACGTGAATGGTGCCTTCCTTGCGCCGATGAAGGGGGTTAACACTGAGATCGGCCTCAAAGCCGAGTGGTTTGATGGTGATCTCCTTACCACTGTTGCGGTTTTTTCTGCCAAGCAGAAGGGACTTGCAACCATTGCTGGCTTCGATCCTGTTGCCCAATGGAACTACTATGAACCGATGGACGTGACTTCGCGCGGTTTCGAGTTAGAAGCCACTGGTCAAGTCAGTGAAAATACCCAGCTAACGGTTGGCTATACCTCGCTCAAGCTGACTGGGGAAGATGGTAGCGATATCTACGAGTGGGTTCCTCGGCATACGTTAAAAATTCGTGCTGCCACGCGTATGCCCATGTTGCCCGATTTGCGGGTGGGCACGGGGGTGCGTTGGCAGTCCGATGTGTCTAAGGACGGTGGAGCTCGACAGGACTCACACTTTATTGCCGACGCCTTCGCGGCTTATGCGTTGAGCGACAACGCAACCCTGCACTTAAACGTCAACAATCTGTTTGATGAGAAATATATTCGTTCCGTGCAGTATGGTGCGATCTATGGCGCGCCTAGAAGCGTTTTACTCTCGCTTGACTACAAGCTCTGACCGGTAAGCTGGGAGGAATTACTGTCTGATGTCTAATTCTATATCGATTAAATCAGGTGCGGAAAAACCAAAACCTAGCCGTGCCAAAATCTGGTTTCTAGTGCATAGCTGGATGGCTATGCCGATCTGGGCATTTGTATTTTTCATCTGTCTAACGGGTACCATCGCAACGGTTAGTCAGGAGATCGTGTGGCTGGCTGATCCGGCCTCACGTGCCAATCCTCCTGCTCAGGCGGGCCCGCTGCTCAGTTTTGATGAAATTGTGGCGGTGGTGAAGGAAGGGCATCCTGAAGCGATTATTCAGTCCATTTCTCGGCCGGTAAAATCGCAGTTTGCACTGACGGCTGATATCAGCTACCCGGACACCACGACCCGGACTTTATACGTGAATCCCTATACCGGTGTCATACAAGGGGAGAGCGCTCGTTTTGATTTTCGCCAGTTTATCCGTGGCCTACATGGTTGGCTATTGATGCCCTGGACCAATGGCTACAGTTGGGGGTGGTATCTGGTCAGTATCACCGCCATCCCCATGCTGGTTTCATTGGTCACGGGGCTTGTGGTTTACAAACGTTTTTGGCGAGGTTTCTTGCGCCCGCGACTACGTTTCAACGTCAATGCACGGGTATTCTGGGGTGATTTTCATCGTCTGGCAGGTATCTGGTCTATTCCTTTTATTGCCATCATCTCGATCACCAGCATCTGGTTTTTACTTCAAGGCATACTGCAGGATAATCAAATATCCTTTTCAACGGCTGGACCACCCATCTATGTAGACCGGGCCGATGTCCCGCCGCTAGATGCCAACAGCCAGACCCCGCCTTTTATCAGCCTGGATGAAGCAACTGCCGCTGTCGAAACGGCATTTCCAGATTTTCAGGCATCTTTTGTCTCCATGCCGTGGAATGCTTATGCGCACTATAATATCGGCGGGCGTAGCGTCAGCTATCCGCTGCTGTTCGAAAACGTTAGCGTTAATCCCTACAATGCCAAGATTGAACAGACACGCCGGATTTCCGATCTATCCTGGCTTGAGATCATCACCGGCTCTATGCGCCCGCTGCACACAGGTGATTTTGTCGGTCTGAGCCTGAAACTGGTGTATTTCTTCTTTGGCATACTACTGACCATGATGGTGTTCAGCGGCATGATGATCTGGACCAAACGTACCTTCAGGGATACGGCGGCCGTCCTTCGGGAAAGAAAAATCAAAAAACAGCCAAACAAACAGCCCGACTCCCGGATACCGGCTTATGCCTTACAAGAAGGAGAAAGGACATGAGTCAAGCATCCATATCTGCGAAGACTATATCCGGTAATAAAAACAGCCTGTGGTTTCGTTGGCGCTTTCATCTAAGCGCTCTGTTGCTGATTTTGCCAATCGTGGCGATGCCTTTTTATTTTGATAACCTGGCAATGACACGCGGTG
Organism: Nitrincola sp.; assembly: GCF_048264025.1. NCBI lineage: Bacteria > Pseudomonadati > Pseudomonadota > Gammaproteobacteria > Oceanospirillales > Oceanospirillaceae > Nitrincola > Nitrincola sp. Next base: position 24,868 of record NZ_JBLXDN010000021.1, on the reverse strand, counting down.
AAAAAGGCCTGGGTGAACGGGACCTTGGTCAGCATCAAGTGGGGCCGTGGCAGATTCAGCTGGCCGAGTGGGATACCCTTCCACCCTGGAAAGATGGGGTGGCCAGCCATATGAAAACCTTTTCACTGTCACTCTGTCAGGCCTGTATCCCGGAGGTGAAAGCCGCCTATATACGTATTGGCAAACCGCGTAATTTGCGCACCGCTGGCGCTATTTCCTTTGGGACACCTTATCGCCAGTTTATCGCGGTACCCATTACCGATAGCGCCACGGCCGATGCCGATATCTGGCTGACCCTGGAAGGTTGGGATGGCTCTGTGCACCAGATGTCCATGCCCTTGGCCGACGCCTCACCCAGCGCCGTAACCTTCATTCAGCGACGTAATCGCTAACCTGTGCGCACTAACCTGAGGACGGATCATGAGAACGAAGAAACACTTTTTTTGTATAGCGCTACTGATGTTCAGCAGCCTGGTTACCTTGCCTGCCTGGGCGCACTCTCCGCACTGTCAGTGCAAACTTGAGGGGGAATTCATTGTCTGCCAAGGTGGTTTTTCCGATGGCTCCGGGGCTGAGGGCACCCAACTGGATGTTATCACCTATGATGAGGACGTGATTCTGTCGAGCGCGCTGGATGAACACTCCCGCATCCGATTTCCGCGTCCTGAGGGTGATTTTTACATCTTATTGGATGCAGGTCCTGGGCATACTGTTGAAATAGACTGGCCAGAAATAGACGGGATAGATTCTTAACCCAGTCGTGCTAATGGCGCTTATTGAACTGCCATCACTTGTATCCACCGGATCATGACCAGTATCAACTTATCACAGCCGATGAACTGCTATGCTTGCCCAAATTTTTGGAGGTATGCATGGAGTTGGTCTGTCCTGCCGGGAATCTTCCGGCGCTGAAAAAGGCGGTAGATGAAGGGGCCGATGCGGTCTATTTCGGTTTTCAGAACGCCACCAATGCACGGCAGTTTATTGGATTGAATTTTAACGACAAACGTGCGCGTGAAGGTGTCGACTATGCGCAGAGTCGCGGCTGTCGGGTGTTCTGTGCTATCAATACTTATCCACAACCCTCACGTTGGTCCGAGTGGACCGGCGCTGTGGATCAGGCCGCAGCACTGGGTGTGGATGCGCTGATCCTGGCCGATATGGGGCTGTTGGATTATGCCGCTCAGACCTATCCTGATCTATCACGTCACCTGTCTGTGCAGGGCTCGGCTACCAGTCGTGCTGCGCTGACTTTCTATCAACAACAGTTTGGCATTAAGCGGGCGGTGTTGCCGCGTGTACTGTCGATTGCTCAGGTCGAGGACTTAGCCAAACAGAGTCCTGTTGAGCTGGAGGTGTTTGCCTTCGGTAGCCTGTGCATCATGGCAGAAGGGCGTTGTTACCTATCTTCCTATCTGACTGATGAATCACCTAATACGCGTGGCGCCTGTTCACCTGCCAAAGCAGTACGTTGGCAGGAAACCGCTTCTGGTCTTGAAGCGCGGCTCAATGGTGTATTGATTGATCGTTTCCTGGCAGGTGAAAAAGCCGGTTATCCGACGCTGTGCAAGGGTCGCTTTGCTGTCGGTGATGAAACCTATCATGCTCTGGAAGAACCGGTCAGCTTGTCCACATTGGATCTGTTACCCAAGTTGCAAGCCATGGGTATCGCTGCGGTAAAAATTGAAGGGCGTCAGCGCAGTCCGGCGTATGTAGCGCAGGTGACACAGGTGTGGCGGCAGGCGATCGATAAGGCCAGGACCTCGGCCGCTGATCCAGCGCAGTTGCAGCGCTGGGCAGGGCAGTTAAGTCAGTTGTCTGAGGGCAGTCTGACGACACTGGGTGCTTATCACAGAAAATGGAAGTAGGAATTGGCGATGAAATTGTCTTTGGGACCCTTGCTGTATTACTGGAAAAAATCCGCAGTTGAAGCTTTCTATGATCAAGTCAGTCAGTGGCCGGTAGAAATCGTTTATCTGGGTGAAACCGTGTGTGCCAGACGCCGAGAGCTGAAACTGGATGACTGGGCCAGTATTGCTAACCAGCTAGTGCAGGCGGGTAAGCAGGTGGTGCTATCCAGCCAGACACTGATTGAATCAGAAGGGGATCTGAAACAACTGATGCGCCTGGTTGATCTGGCCGCCAGTCAGGGTTGGCAGGTGGAAGCCAATGATCAGAGTGCCTTGCAACTCCTGTCTGAAGCCGAGGTGCCCTTTGTTAGTGGACCGGCGGTGAATATCTATAACCCAAGAACACTGCAGCGTTTGGTGAGCCTGGGGCTGCAACGCTGGTGTTTTCCGGTGGAGCTGTCGCGTGAAACCCTGGCCGATATGCAACAGGCCATCACCGCGGAAGGCATGCCAGTCGAAACGGAAGTATTCGCTTATGGTCATCTGCCTCTGGCCTGGTCATCGCGTTGCTTTACCGCGCGCTACCATGATTTGCCCAAAGATCGCTGTGGTTTTGTCTGTCAACAGTATCAGGGTGGCCTGTTAATGCGCTCTCAGGAGGCACAGGATGTTTTTGTGCTGAATGGTATCCAGACCCTGTCCGGCGCTTGCTGCAATCTGGTTGATCAGCTGCCTTTAATGCATCAGCTGCAGGTCGATGTGGTGAGGCTCAGCCCTCAAGCGCAGGGTATGGCTGAGGTGGTCAGTCACTTTGATCAGTTACGTCATGGCTGGACACCGGCTGAAACGACCATCCCGCTGCATGATCAGCTGGATTGCAATGGCTACTGGTTTGGCCGCCCAGGTATGGAGCAGGTAGAGTCAGGCAGGTAATGGCTGGTCAGAATATGGGTAGAGCCTCGGCCAGTCCGTCGCTTTGCGGACTGGCCGAGGCTTGTCACAGAATGGATCGGCCTTATTGGGCCATCCATTCTTCCATCATCTGATCATACGGCATGGTCTTGCCCTGGGGCTTTTCGTTCTCCAGAGCGGGCTTAGGCGCACCGGGTTGATCCAGCCAGTACTGCTCGTCACGTGGTTCGTTAAGGACCGGTGCATAGTTTGCGAACACGTTAGCCCGTGCCAGACGCGCCATAGTGCGATCTATGGCGTCCGCCAGATTGTCCAGCGCTTCCTTGGGCGTGATTTCTCCGTTGACGGCTGGTGCCAGGTTCTGCCACCACAGCGGTGCGAGACGTGGGTAATCCGGCACGTTGGTACCTGTCGGTGTCCACATGCTTTCATTTTCACTGCGGTAGAACTCGACCAGTCCGCCCAGTTTGGGTGCCAGCTCGGTCATTTCATCCGAGAAAATATCGGAACGACGAATCGGTGTCAGACCGGCAATGGTCTTTTCCAGAGAAACGGTCTTGGAAACCGTGAACTGGGCAAACAGCCAGGCTGCGGTACGACGATCTTCAGGTGTTGAGTTGAAGAATGTCCAAGAGCCTACGTCCTGATAACCTACCTTCATGCCTTCTTCCCAGTAGGGACCGGTTGGAGACGGTGCCATGCGCCACTTGGGATTACCTTCGTCGTCAGTCACCGGAAGACTCGGGTCGGTCATGTCAGCCGTAAATGCGGTGTACCAGAAGATCTGTTGTGCAATCTGGCCCTGTGCCGGTACGGGTCCAGCCTCGCCAAAGGTCATGCCCCGTGCACTCTCTGGGGCATAGTCACGCAGCCACTCAACCATCTTGGTGACAGCATACACAGACGCTGGCGAGTTGGTTGCACCGCCACGGCTGACACTGGCACCTACGGGGTTGCCCTCTTCATTGACTCGAATACCCCAATCATCCACTGGATTGCCGAAAGGCACGCTTTTGTCGCCCATACCCGCCATAGAGAGCCAGGAGTCATGGAAACGCCAGCCCAGGGATGGATCGCGACGCCCATAGTCCATGTGACCGTAAACCCGCTTACCATCGATTTCCTTAACGTGAACACTGAAAAACTCGGCGATGTCTTCATAGGCCGACCAGTTTAGCGGTACGCCCAGGTCATAACCATAGCGCTCTTTGAACTGTGCCTGTAGATCCTCGCGATCAAACCAGTCTGCGCGGAACCAGTAGAGGTTGGCGAACTGCTGATCCGGCAACTGATAAACCTTGCCATCGGGTCCGGTGGTGTACTGCAAACCGATAAAATCATCCAGATCCAGGTAAGGGCTGGTATAGTCCTTCCATTCGTTTTCTATGGCATCCGAGATGGCAATGGTCTTGCCGTAGCGCAGATGAGTCCCGATAGCATCTGAATCGTTGATATACCCGTCGTAGATATTCCTGTCGGACTGCATCTGCGTCTGCATGGTATCCACCACATCACCTTCGCCGATGATGTTGTGGGTGATTTTAATACCGGTAATCTCTTCGAAGACCTTGGCCAGCACTTCGGCTTCGTAAGTGTGGGTCGTTAAGCCTTCGGCTACGGTCTTGATTTCCATGCCACGGAAGGGCTCAGCCGCGTTGATGAACCACTCCAGTTCGGCAAGCTGCTCTTCCCTGGACAGGGTTGAGCGCTGGAAATGCTCATCCAGAGCCTTTTCAGCCGCCGCCCTATAGTCCTGGGCGTATAGCTGTGATGACGTCAGCAGCGCCCCGGAAATAATCAGCGAAAGGTACTTCATTTTTATGTTTTTCATACATACCTCATCTAGCTTTGTTTGCATCCCTGTAAGAAGGAAAGTCCCTTTTTTGGATTAACCCCAGCGCATCAGAATGACCATCCAGACAACAGACACTGCGGTTGCTACCAACACATGAAGTTCAGTCACTCCGATGAAAGCGAGGTGAATGAACGCACTGGTCAGAAGACCAATGAACAGCCGGTCACCACGCGTCGTGCTGATCGGCAGGAAGCCTTTTCGCTCGACACTGGGCGAAAAGTACTGCCATACAGTCATGCCCGTCAGAATCAGGGCAATCGAAATAAAGAATCCAGCCGTCGGACCGGTCCAATGCATCCAGCTCATAACAAGTCTCCTTAGGTACGACCCAGAGCGAAGCCCTTGGCGATGTGATTGCGTACGAAGTAGACCACGGCAATACCCGGTACGATGGTGAGCACACCCGCTGCCGCCAGCGTGCCCCAGTCGATACCGGAGGCACCCTGCGTTCGGGTCATGATGGCCTGGATCGGCTGGGCCCCCGTCGAGGTGAGAGTCCTTGCCAGCAATAACTCTATCCAGGAAAACATAAACAGGAAGAAGGCGGTCACGCCAATGCCGGATCGGATTAGCGGAATAAAGATCTTCACGAAGAACTTCGGAAAGCTGTAACCGTCGATATAGGCGGTTTCGTCTATTTCCTTGGGCACGCCACTCATAAAACCTTCAAGAATCCACACGGCCAGGGCTACATTGAACAGGGTATGGGCCAGCGCTACGGCGATATGGGTGTCGAACAGCCCCACGGACGAGTAAAGCTGGAAGAACGGCAGTGCGAATACCGCTGGTGGAGCCATCTTGTTGGTCAGCAGCCAGAAGAACAGGTGTTTGTCACCTACAAATCTGTAGCGGCTGAAAGCGTAGGCAGCTGGCAGAGCGACTGTCAGGCTAATGGCCATGTTCATGAACACATAGGTCATGGAGTTCACGTAACCCATGTACCAGCTTGGGTTGGTTAATATATTGATGTAGTTGTCGAAAGTCAGATTCCTCGGCCAGAAGCTGAGTTCGCCAAGAATCTCCGCGTTGGTCTGCAGTGACATATTCACCAGCCAGTAGATCGGCAGAATCATCACTATCAGGTAAATGATGAATGCGATGCGTGATTTCATCTCTGTCCCCTTATTTTTATTGTTGGGCTGATTTGTCTTTCTGCAGCGTCATGATGACGGTGTAGAACACCCAACTGACGGCGAGAATGATCAGGAAATAAATGATGGAGAAAGCCGCGGCAGGCCCCAGGTCAAACTGCCCCACGGCCATGGTGGTCAGCGCCTGACTCAGGAAAGTGGTGGAGCTGCCGGGCCCGCCACCAGTCAGTACGAAGGGTTCGGCGTAGATCATGAACGAATCCATAAACCGCAGCAGTACACCGATCACCAATACATTGGTCAGTTTGGGCAGTTGGATGTAGCGGAATACCGCCCAGCGTGAGGCTCGGTCGATACGGGCGGCTTGGTAATAGGCGTCCGGGATGGCTCGCAAACCACTGTAACTGAGCAGTGCAATCAGCGGCGTCCAGTGCCAGACATCCATGAGAATGATGGTGAACCAGGCGTCCACGGCGTTGGCATTGATGTTGTAGTCCATTCCCATACTGCTCAAAGACCAGCCCAGAAGTCCGATGTCGGTACGAGCAAGGATCTGCCAGATGGTGCCGACAACATTAAGGGGTATCAGCAGCGGCATGGCGACCAGAACCAGCGCGGCTGATGCGGCCCAGCCTTTCTTCGGCATCAGCAGTGCAATGCCAATGCCCAGCGGAACCTCAATAGCGAGAATGGCGAAGGAGAAGGCAAACTGCCTAAGCAGGGCGGCCTGCAGGTCTGGATTCCGGAGCATCTCCTTGTACCACTCGGTACCGGTCCAGTAGGCTGAATCAGCGCCAAAAATATCCTGTACGGAATAGTTGACCACTGTCATTAACGGGATCACGGCCGAAAAGGCCACGATCACAAAGACCGGGATGACAAAAAACCAGGCTTTATTATTTTCTATTTTATTCATGATCGGCCTCCACGAGTCGCTCGTCGACGTAGACTTTCAGCCAGGCTTCCGGAAAGCTGATACTGGCCGTGTCACCTGGAATTTGCTGGTCTTCGGGAATACGTACTTTTATGATAACGGAGCCGAACGCCACATCGACGATCCGATAGGTGCCCAGATCTTCGATGCCGGTGACCGATACGGCATAACTCTGTTCACCCGCATCGGTTGCAAGTGTGACGTACTCCGGACGTATACCCAGCTTGATGTTATCCGAGCCGCTGAGACGTACCTTCTGGAGAAGTGGCTCACTGACTGGCATCTGCTTACCGTTGAACATCAGTCCCTCGTCGGTCAAGCGGGGCTCGAAGAAGTTCATCCCGGGGCTACCTATGAAATAACCGACAAAGGTGTGTGCTGGCCGCTCGAACAGCTCCTGCGGGGTACCGAACTGAACGATCTGCCCTTCATACATCAGGGCGATTTTGTCAGCAAAGGTTGAGGCTTCTAACTGGTCGTGGGTTACATACACCATGGTGATATCGAAGCGTTCATGAATCTGCTTGAGCTTGCGGCGCAGACGCCATTTAAGCTGTGGATCGATAACGGTCAGTGGCTCATCAAACAGAATGGCGGTGACATCTTCACGTACCAGGCCGCGTCCCATGGACACTTTTTGCTTCTGGTCGGCACTGAGGTTTTTCGCCTTGCGTTTCAACTCACCGGAGAGCTCAAGAACTTCAGCGACTTCATGCACTTTTTCGCTGATTTGCTGTTCCGAGAAACCGCCCTGATTGCGCAGTGGGAAAGCCAGATTGTCGTAGACTGTCATGGTGTCGTAGACCACCGGGAACTGAAAAACCTGAGCGATATTGCGTTTCTCCGGCGGTAGCTCGTTCATCCGTTTACCGTCAAATAGCACATCGCCTTCCGAGGGCGTCACCAGCCCGGAAATGATATTCAACAGCGTGGATTTGCCGCAGCCTGAAGGGCCAAGCAGTGCGTAAGCGCCGCCTTGGGCCCAGACATGTTCCATCTTGCGGATGGCATAGTCCTCCGGTCCCGAAGGCTTTGCGCTGTATGAATGTGCCAGTGTTTTTAGCCTGATTTCAGCCATGTCAGAGACCCTCCGCCCGACTGGGTACATGCACTGTCCTACCATCAGGCGCGAATGCATAGAGTTTGTGGGTAGGGAAGTACACCTTGATTTGCTCGTCGGTGTGATACTGATAGATGCCTTGCAGGTGCAGAACCAGGTCGAAAGATTCGCTATGCACGTGCAGGAAGGTTTCCGATCCACTGATTTCGGCCAGATCTACCGTGACTGAAATTTCCAGATCATCCTCAGCCTGAGGTACCAGGCCAATGTGTGAAGCGCGGACGCCGAACTGGTACTGACCTGGTGCGAGGGAATCCAGATCCGCATTGAGCTGAAAATGAACCCGCTCATCAAAGGTCACTTCCGTTTCGCTGACGCGTCCTGGCACGATATTGATGGGCGGTTCAGAGAAGATTTCTGCCGTCTCGATATCCTGAGGTCGATGGTAGACTTTCGGGGTGGAGCCTTTCTGCAGCAGTCGGCCTTGGTGCAATACAGCGGTTTCACCACCCAACGCCAGCGCTTCCTGGGCCTCGGTAGTGGCGTAGACGGCGATACAGTTGCGTGCCTGAAACAGGGTTTTCAGTTCACTGCGCAAGGCCTCGCGCAACTTGTAATCCAGATTGACCAGCGGTTCATCGAAAAGTACCAGGTCGGCATCCTTGACCAGCGCCCGGGCCATGGCGACCCTTTGCTGCTGGCCACCTGAAAGTTCGAGTGGCAAGCGTCTCAGCAGGTCTTCAATCTTGAGCAGCTCTGCGGTTTCCCGGACCCGCCGGTCGATCTCTTCCTTGCTTTGTTTGGCAAGCTTCAGTGGCGAGGCGATGTTCTCGTACACACTCAGGGTGGGGTAATTGATGAACTGTTGATACACCATGGAGATGTTTCGTTTCTGAACAGCCATGCCGGTCACATCCACGCCATTCATCAGGATTTTACCGCTTGATGGCTTATCCAGCCCTGCCATAATACGCATCAGCGTTGTTTTGCCGGCAAGAGTCCGGCCAAGGAGGACATTAAAGGAACCCGGTTCCAGCGTCATGCTGACGTCCGATATCCAGGTTTCTCCATCCACAACGCGCGATATATTCTGCAGCGTTAGAGACATGATTTTTCCTTTCTTTTATTGTTATCATTAGAAGTTAGTCTACAAGAGCTATGTCAAAACGAAAAGATACGAAAGTAATTTTTTACTGAATCGAACACTGGCTTCTCTATAATGAATCCCGCTGGGCGCTAACTAGAACCCTTTCTCCTCAATTTCTGCCTTTACCCATAAGGGAAGGTAGTGTGCTACTTGGCACTCTGGGGACCGCTCTGCAACTTGGCAACGGCGGCATACCAGCCAGCATAAAGCTCGTCGCGTTTTTGCTTGCTCATCTGCGGTTCGAAGCGCCGATCACACTGCCAGGCCTCCTGTAGCGTATCGAGGGATTCGTAGACACCCGCCTGAAGACCGGCGAGGTAAGCTGCACCCAACGCAGTGGTTTCCACCATTTTAGGCCGATCCACCGGGGCGCCGAGTATGTCGGCCAGAAACTGCAGTACCCAATTGTTGGCCACCATGCCACCATCAACCCTCAGGGTGATGGGCCTCAGGCCATCCTTCTCCATGGCTTTTTGTAGATCCTTGGTCTGGTAACACACCGATTGCAGGCCCGCCGTGACGATTTCCTTAATCCCCGTGTCTCGGGTCAAACCGAAAATGGCGCCGCGGGCGTTGGGATCCCAATAGGGGGCTCCCAGCCCGGTAAATGCTGGCACCAGATACACACCGTGATCTACGGATGTACCCTCTGCCAGTGGTTCGGTCTCGCTGGCATTGCTGATCAGTTGCAGGCCATCCCTGAGCCACTGAATGGCCGCGCCCGCGATAAAGATACTGCCCTCCAGGGCATAAGTCGGCTTGCCTTTGAGGCGATAGGCCACGGTTGTGAGTAGTCGGTGTTCCGAGACCAGCGGCTTGTCTCCGGTGTTCATGATCAGAAAGCAACCGGTTCCATAGGTGCTTTTCGCCATGCCGTTTTTAAAACAGGTCTGTCCAAACAGGGCCGCTTGCTGGTCACCAGCAATCCCCAACACCGAGATGCCGTCAAGGCGACCATGCCCCTCAATCTGGCCAAAGTCTGCCGCAGAATCCATAACTTCGGGCAGCAGCGAATCGGGAATGCCGAACAGCTCCAGTAGTTCCTGGTCCCATTCCTGCTTGTGTATATTGAACAGCATAGTGCGACTGGCGTTGGTGGCATCAGTGCGGTGGGCTTTGCCACCGGTCAATCGCCATAACAGGAAGCTGTCGATGGTACCGAAGGCGAGCTCACCCTTTTCGGCACGCTCTCTGGCACCAGGTACATTATCAAGCACCCAGCGAATTTTTGTGGCTGAGAAATAGGGGTCTATCAATAGTCCGGTTTTGCTGCTTACCAAGGGTTCCAGGTGCTGTTGTTTCAGAGTTTCACACCAGTCAGCGGTCCGGCGATCCTGCCAGACAATCGCTGGATACACCACTTCGTTGGTAGCTCGGTCCCAAAGTACGGTCGTCTCTCTTTGGTTGGAAATCCCAACAGCGACAACTTCGTCGTTGTCGCCACACCCCCGCTGCATGACTTCAGCACAGGCTTCTTTTACCGTGCGCCATATATCTTCAGGGTCGTGTTCTACCCAACCGCTGGCCGGAAAATGCTGGGGAAATTCTTGCTGACTGCTGGCGTGTATAGTGCCCTTCAGGGTAAAAAGAATGGCGCGAGAACTGGTGGTCCCCTGGTCTATCGAAAGAATGAACTGAGTCATGGTTGTTTGGCCTCGGGTGTTCTTATTTTTTCGTATTTTTACCTTTTTGAAAACAAAAGCCAACCCTTGGTGCGGGTGAAAACTGCTGCGGCCGCTACAACTCCATAAAAAGGCTGAATAAAAGCATAAAACACTCTAGAATAAGTGCAAGTTTGAGATCGTTATTTCGTTCGTTACAGAAAAATCGGGATGCGGAGGAAGTTGAATGGCATTGCGACGCCGACAAGATCTGATCATGGAGCTTATCCAGCAGAGCGGTTTCGTGACCACTGAGCAGCTGGTTGAGCAGTTCAAAGTTACGCCACAAACCATTCGCCGGGATCTGAACGAACTGGCCAGCCAGAAAAAACTGCATCGGCATCATGGCGGTGCAGGTATTGATTCCAGTACGGTCAACACGGCTTATCAGGCCCGCAAGATCATGGATCTTGAAGCCAAAGAGCGCATTGCCGCGTCACTGGTGGAGATGATCCCCGATAACTCCTCCATGTTCATCAATATCGGCACTACCACCGAGACCATCGCCAAGGCGCTGCTGGAAAAAAACAACCTGCGAGTGGTGACCAATAATCTTCATGTAGCCTCGATTCTTTCGGCTAAGGAAGATTTCCACATCATTATCGCTGGCGGTGAAGTAAGAAGTCGTGATGGTGGCATCGTGGGTGAAGCCACCCGGGACTTCATCAACCAGTTCAAGATGGACTTCGGCATTATCGGTATCAGTGGTATTCACAGTGACGGTTCGCTGTTGGACTTTGATTACCGGGAAGTGCGTGTTGCCCAGTCAATCATCGAGAATTCAGGGCAGGTCCTGCTGGCGGCTGACCACTCCAAATTTGGCCGCAATGCCATGGTGCGTCTTGGTCGCATTACCCAGGCTGATCATGTGTTTACCGATAAAACACCGCCTGTTGAGATCTGTAAGCTACTACGCGAAAGCAATGTAGAGCTGCATCTGGTCTGATCCACCACATACCTGACTTGACTGATCCCGCCTCGCAATTTTGTTGCGTGGTCTCGTTTTTGCTTGCTTTTGATTTTCGTTTTTTTTCTTTATTTTCCTTTACGAAATTATTTTCCTTTCGCATAATAGCGTTTAATGTTGGTATGGAAAACGTAAAGTGCGCTGTGTTCATCTTTTCACTGGCGTCAGGAGATGATAAAAAATGACTGGAGAGAGTTCACAATTTGACGTTGTGGTTGTAGGCGGTGGCATTAATGGTACGGGGATCGCCATGGATGCAGCCGGCCGTGGCCTCAAGGTGCTGTTGTGCGAAATGAACGACCTCGCCTCAGCCACATCTTCCAGCAGCAGCAAACTGATTCACGGCGGGCTGCGTTATTTGGAACACTATGAGTTTCGCCTGGTTCGCGAAGCCTTGGCCGAAAGGGAATCGCTGTTACGGAACTCCCCCCATATCATGTGGCCCATGCGCTTTCGTCTGCCTCACCGTCCTCATCTTCGTCCTGCCTGGATGATCAGGATGGGGCTGTTCCTTTACGATCACCTTGCCAAACGCGAAATTCTGCCTGGATCAGGTTCCATCAAGTTCGATGAACAGGATCCGCTCAAGCCAGATATTACCCAAGGGTTTGAATATTCCGATGGCTGGGTTGATGACGCACGTTTAGTGGTACTGACGGCAAAAAAAGCGCAGGAGTGCGGCGCTACTATCCTGACCAGAACTAAATGTATCCACGCCGAGCGTGGCACAGATTCATGGAACATTTCGCTGCAAAACATGCATGACGACACTCTTCGCCAGGTTTCGGCGAAAGTGATTGTGAATGCGGCTGGGCCTTGGGTCAGTCGTCTGTTCAGTGAAAGTCTGTCGATGAAGGCACCGAAAACTATTCGCCTGGTTAAGGGCAGCCATATTGTGGTTCCCCGCATGAACAGGGATGCCGAGGCCTATATCCTGCAGAACGAAGATGAACGGATTGTGTTTGTCATCCCTTATGAGGATGAGTTCTCACTGGTTGGCACAACCGACGTGGACTATGAGGGCGATCTGAGTGAAGTGAAAATTTCGGCGGAAGAAACCAGGTATCTGCTCGATATCGTTAACTCACATTTCAAGCGTCAACTGACGGAAGTTGATGTTGTATGGTCCTATTCCGGCGTGCGTCCGCTGATGGATGATGAACAGGGCGATGCCAAGAAAGCCTCCCGAGACTATTCGTTTCAAGTCAGCAAGGAAAAGGGCAAGGCCGCGGTTATTTCGGTTTTTGGCGGCAAAATTACTACCTATCGTAAGCTTGCTGAAGTCGCAACTGACAAATTATGCATGTTCTTTCACCAACCCCGTGGTCGCTGGACAAAAACAGCTATCCTGCCGGGAGGTGACTTCGAAAACCATGCGGCTCTGGAGACCCAGCTATCGAAAGATTATCCGTGGCTTCCTGAGGCTATCTGCAGGCGCTATGTGCGCACCTTTGGCACCCACGCCTACGATATCCTGGGTCATGCACGATCTGTTGAGGAGCTCGGCTATCATTTTGCTGGCACGCTGTATGAACGTGAAGTGGAATACCTTATCCAGCACGAATGGGCGATGACCTCAGAGGATATCCTCTGGCGCCGCACCAAGCAGGGGCTCTATGCCAGCGAAGACGCTGTGCGTGAATTGAATAACTACCTGTCAGCCCATGGCAATCAGGATGAAGCCCAAGCTAGCTCAGGGTTGTACGGCTAGCTATTAGCTAGCCGAGCTTGCGGCGCCTGGGAATCTCTGGCGCAGAAAGGTTTCAAGGCGTAGTGCTATCGCCCCTAAACGCGAGTCCTGCATCGACCATTCAAGGCTGTCAAGCAGGTTACGCACCCCTAAACCGAGTTCGGTATCACCTTCCAGCAGCAGCTTACGTTGAAAGAACAGGCCGTCTGCATCGGCTTCCTGGCGGGCCAGTTGTAAAAAGGTGGGTAGATCTCCACTGATTTCAACCTCACCGGGCCTCTGGCTGAGTTGCAGGCGATCATTCGCCAGGGTCAGGGTGATGCTGATATCCAGGTCACGTAGCCTCAGACTGATAAAGCGTCCTTCAAGCAGATCAAATTCACCGGCAGCAATATAGTCCCCGAATAACTGGTTAAGCTGAGGCTCCAGCAACTGTCGCTTGAGACGCAGTGGTGCCCAGCGGTCCAGGTGATGAATCATACGGGCAGGCGTCGGCAGACGACGCGAAAGCGCAATGAACATGGAGTCTCCTTAATAAGCCGTTCTTGAGCATAGTAATCGGCTTTAACCCCAGGCTTGTTGATGTTAATCAAGCCAGCGTTAGTTCGCTGAGTTTACTCCGTATCATCATAATGAATGATGGAGAGTAGCCGGATAGGTACCTCGATGAGCGCTTCAGGGCCGTGAGGGATCTCTGCATCAAATGACAGGCTGTCACCCGGTCCCATCTCATAGAGGTGGTTGCCGTGGCGGTAGAGAATCTGGCCTTCCAGCAGGTAGATAAACTCCTGACCAGGATGAGAGAAGGTCGGGAAGACCTCGGCGGCATCATCCATGGTGATCAGAAACGGCTCGTAGCTTTTCTTGTTACCGCGCTGATAACTGAGCAATTGGTAGGTATGGCCTTTCTCTGTACCCCGGCGCACGACCTCCATCCCTTCACCTGATCGGGTCAGTTGAGCACCGCCTTCAGGGCGGTCATAGTCGCTGAACAGTGTGGAGATGGTCAGTCCTATGGCATCACAGAGACGGCTCAGGGTATCCAGACTGGTGGACACCTGGGCATTCTCAATTTTGCTGACCATGCCCTGGCTCAAATTGGCGATACGCGCCACATCAATAATCTTCAGGCCCTGCTCAACGCGTTTACGTTTTACTTTCATGCCGATGTATTGCTCAAGCCGAAGTTTGGGATCTTGTGGTGCCTGCATATCTGCTTTCCTTTGGTGCAAATTGTTGTGTTTATGCCCAATTTGGGTGCTGTCAGTGATTAAAAATCTCTAATAACTCAACGCGATTTTGGACTTAAAAGTTTCCTAAAAATATAAAAAAATTATCATAGGTAATATTTTCAGGCATTTATCACCCTTTAAAGCTAAACAATGGCCCAAGGTAGCAAAGCTGGCAAGCTTGTTGCTTTACTTTAAGGAAACTAATTTTCTTAAAAGTAAATAACAGGATTGCAACAATGGAAAGAACCTATCGGGTGGTTATCTCCTGTCCTGATCAAGTGGGCATAGTGTCCAGCGTCAGTGGTTTCATCGCCGGACAAGGTGGCTGGATCACCGAAGCGCACCAGTTTGCTGATGCCGAGCGTCAGCAGTTCTTTATGCGCTACGAAATTCTGGCCAGCTCTTTGCCTTACGACCTTGAGGGCTTTAAACACGAGTTTACACCGATTGCAGAACGTTTTGGTATGCATTGGTATGTCACCGATTCCGCGGTCCCCAAAAAAGTCGTGCTGATGGCATCCAAACAGGCGCACTGTTTGTCTGACATTCTTTATCGCTGGCGCAGTGGTGATCTGGCATTTGATATTCCCTGTGTCATTTCCAATCATGACGATCTGCGCAGTTATGTCGAATGGCATGGCATTCCCTACCTGCATCTGCCGGTGGACCCGAACAACAAAGAACCCCATTTTCAGGCAGTACGCGAACAGATCGCCGCAGTCGATGCTGATCTGGTGGTGCTGGCGCGTTATATGCAAATTCTACCGCCACAGCTGTGTGAAGACTATCCGGGTCGCATTATCAATATTCATCACAGTTTCCTGCCATCGTTTGTGGGCGCCCGTCCTTATCATCAGGCCGCTGAGCGCGGTGTGAAACTGATTGGTGCCACCTGCCATTACGTGACCTCGGAGCTGGATGCCGGACCGATCATTGAGCAGGACGTCGCCCGCGTTAATCATCATAACAGTACGGCGGACATGGTTCGCATTGGCAAGGACGTGGAAAAAAGCGTTCTCGCCCGCGGGTTGCGCTATCACCTGGAAGATCGGGTGCTGGTGTATGGCAATAAAACCGTTGTGTTTGCCTAGGAGAGCACTATGCCCTGGCGTTTACTTAAATATGGCTTGAGCAAATCGCATAACGAGCCGCGTTTCTTCCCGGACACTAAACCACTTAAGCCGCACTATGATGTGGTCATTATCGGTGGGGGCGGGCACGGGATGGCGTGCGCCTATTACCTGGCCAAGGAACATGGCATTACCAATGTGGCGGTGCTGGAGCAGGGGTATATCGGCGGGGGTAACACCGGTCGTAATACCACCATCGTGCGTTCCAACTACCTGACTCCGGAAGGGGTCAGGTTTTACGACACCAGTGTAAAGCTGTTTGAAGATCTGTCTGATGACTTCGATCTGAATATTTTTTACTCCACTCGCGGTCATTTCACCCTGGCGCATACCGACAGTGCTCTGCGCACCATGCGCTGGCGCGCTGAGGTGAACAAGCATATGGGTATTGCCAGTGAAGTGGTGGATCGTCAGCTGATCGCTTCGGAAGTGCCCTATATGGATCTGGATTGTGCTGGTCACAGCCCGGTGATGGGAGCCCTCTATCATGCACCGGGCGCTGTGGCACGTCATGATGCCGTAGCCTGGGGTTATGCGCGGGGGGCTTATAACCGCGGAGTGGAAATTCATCAGAAAACCCGTGTCACCGGTATCAGAACCCAGGGTGACAAGGTCTGTGGTGTGGACACTGACCGTGGCCGAATCAGCTGTAATCAGGTGGTGTCGATGGTGGCTGGATCCACCCCCCGCATTACCGAAATGGTCGGCATCCGCACCCCTATAGAGATTTTTCCATTACAAGCCTGCGTGACCGAACCGGTGAAGCCGTTTATGAACACCATCGTGGTATCCGGCAGCTTACATGTCTATGTCAGCCAGTCTTCCCGTGGTGAGCTGGTGATGGGGGCGTCGGTCGACCCGTCTGTATTGCATTCCACCCGCTCAAGTTTTGATTTCACTGAGGGTCTGTCTGACAAGATGCTGGATCTGTTTCCGTTTGTCAGTCGCCTGAAAATGATGCGCCAGTGGGCCGGGATGAGTGACATCACCCCGGACTTTGCGCCGATTATGGGCAAAACCCCACTGGACGGCTTCTACCTGGATGCGGGTTGGGGCACCTGGGGCTTCAAGGCGACACCGGTCAGTGGCAAAACCCTGGCCTGGACCCTGGCCAATGATCGCAACCATGAACTTATCGAACCTTTCCGTTTATCCCGCTTCGCTGACTTTGATCTGGTCGGCGAGAAGGGTGCGGCATCGGTCGGACACTGAGGAGACGACATTGAAATTACTCGATTGCCCGGTCATCGGCTCACGCCCGATCAGTGAATTTGACTATATGGGCGAGGTGCGTGTTCCGCCAACAGACGCTGATGAGTCTACCTGGAGTGACTATGTCTTTAATCGTAATGGCGCCCCTGGCGTGCTGAAAGAGTGGTGGTATCACCGCCCTAGTGGGCGCTGGTATGTGCTGTTGCGGGACACCCTGACCGACCGGATTACCGGCCACGTTGATATATCTGAGGTGCAGTATGAACTACCGTCTTGAACCCCAGCCGCTGGAGTGGATTGACCGGTCCGAAACGCTGCAATTTACCCTGGAAGGCAAGCCTTACAAAGCCTATCAGGGGGATTGCATCAGCTCGGCACTATTGGCGGATGGTCGCCGTGTGCTGGGGCGCAGCTTTAAATACCATCGTCCACGCGGTGTGCTGACCCTGGCTGATCACGACGTCAATGCGCTGTTTCAGTCATCAGAACGCCCCAATATTCGTGGAGACGTGACCCAGGTCACTGAGGGGCTGGCGCTCAGCCCCTGTAATGTCAACGGCACCCTGGAGAATGACAGTGACAGCCGCATTGGCTGGTTGTCACGCTTTATGCCGGTAGGTTTTTATTACAAGGCGTTTTATCAACCGCGGCGGTTGTTTCCTTTATGGGAAAATCTGATCCGTAAAAAAGCCGGTTTAGGGCAGGTGGATACCAGCTGGCAGGTTGAGCGTCAGGCCAAGTCCTATGCTTTTGCTGATCTGCTGGTGATAGGTGCCGGTGCTTCGGGAATGCAGTCGGCCTTGAGTGCCGCTGATGCCGGGCTGGATGTGGTGTTGGTGGATGAAAATCCGCATATTGGCGGTAGCCTGGATTACCAACTGGCGAATGACTCCAGTGTTGCCCCCGAGCGTCAACGGCTGAAAAACAGTGTCAGCCAACACCCCAATATTCGCGTGCTCACCGCTACCCTGGCCTGTGGCTGGTATACCGATCATTACCTGCCCTTACTGACACCCCAGGGCATCATCAAGTTACGCAGCCGTGCGGTCATTCATGCCGGTGGTGTGATGGAGCAGCCCGCAGTGTTTCGTAACAATGACCTGCCTGGGGTGATGATGGCCTCCGCTGCCCAGCGCCTGATCAGTCGTTATGCGATAAAACCGGGCCAGCGTGCCGTGGTGCTCTGTGCCAATGATGAAGGCTACCGGGCGGTACTGGATCTGTTGGATGCGGGTGTGGACGTGGTTGCGATCGCTGATCTGGGTGATCTGAACCTGCGCGGTGATACGGCCAGGCAGGTGGTGGCTAAAGGGATCAAGGTGCTACAGCAGCATGGGGTGTACGAAGCGCTGGGTCGACAGACGCTGACGGGCGTCAAGCTGGCACCTGTATCAGAAGGGCAGAGTGATCTGAGCCGACTGGAGCAGTTCGACTGCGACCTGTTGTTAATGAGCGTGGGTTGGGCACCGGCCGCACAACTGATCTATCAGGCTGGTGGCAAGCTGGCGTATGACTCAGGTCTTGAACAGCTATTGCCTGCACAGTTGCCTGAAGGCATCTTCGTTTGTGGCCGCCTAAACGGTGCTTATACTCTGGCGCAGCGCCTTGCCGATGCCCAGGCTGCAGCAGCAGAGGCCGTGGCCTGGTTAGCCGGTCAGCCGCAGCCGCGTGATCTGGCGGCGTTTCGTGACAGTCAGCCGCACAGCCATCCCTGGCCCATTATTGAGCACCCTAAGGGCAAGAACTTTATCGATCTTGATGAGGATCTGCAGCTCAAGGACCTCAGTAACGCTATGACGGAAGGCTTTGACAATATCGAATTGCTCAAACGCTTTTCAACTGTGGGTATGGGGCCGAGTCAGGGTAAGCACGCCAATATGAATGCTATCCGTGTGCTGGCGCGGCACCATAGCATCGGCATCGATGCCGCCGGTTCCACCACAGCACGCCCCTTCTTTCATCCGGTCCCTGTCTCCGCACTGGCTGGACGACGCTTTCGTCCGGAACGCCTGACTGCCTTGCAGCCGCTGCATCTGTTGTTGGGGGCACAGTTCATGGAGGCCGGTGTCTGGTTGCGTCCGGAATACTATGGTTCGGTTGCCGAGCGTGAAGTCTGCATCCGCAATGAAGTGCTGGCAGTCCGTCAGGGTCTGGGACTGATCGATGTCTCTACCCTGGGAAAAATCGAGGTCATGGGGCCGGATGCTGAGCGCCTGCTGGATCTGGTGTACACCATGAAGATGTCCAGCCTGGCCATCGGTATGACCCGCTATGGGCTGATGGTGGATGATTCGGGTGTCATTATCGATGACGGTATCGTCGCGCGAGTCAGCGATGATCGTTTCTATGTCACTGCGACCACCAGCCATGCCGATGCCACCTTTAAGATCCTGTCCAAACAGATTCAGTTCTGTGGCCTGAATGTGCGGCTGGTTAACCGTACCGGTTCACTGGCGGCGATGAATCTGGCCGGTCCGCATAGCCGACGCATCTTGTCAGCACTGACAGATATCGATCTGGATGACGCTGCGTTTCCCTATCTGGGCATGCGTGAAGGCCAGTTGTGTGGCTATCCCGTGCGCCTGATCCGCGTGGGCTTTGTGGGTGAGCTGGGTTACGAGATCCATCTGCCGCAAAACGCCGCTATAGCGGTATGGCAAGCATTGATGCAAGCCGGTTCAGCCGTCGGTATTCGCCCGTTTGGTGTTGAGGCCCAGCGTATTTTGCGACTGGAAAAAGGCCACATTATTGTCGGTCAGGATACCGATGGTTTGACCAATCCTTTCGAAGCCGCGATGAGCTGGGCGGTACCGCTGAAATCGAAACTCTGGTTTACCGGAAAACCGTCACTGGCATTGCTGAAAGAGCGTTGTAAACGCCGTCTGGTGGGTTTCCGTCTGGCTGAAGGAGCCCCGAATAACCTGGTTAAAGAGTGCCATCTGATCATAGAAGAGGGCGAAATGGTCGGTCGGGTGACCAGTGTGGCGCTTAGTCCGTCACTGGGTTGCGTGATCGGACTGACGATGTTGGATCTGCCGCTGGCAGACCAGGTGAAAACGATCGAAATTCGTACGGATCAGGGGATGCTGGTGTCTGCTGACCTCTGTGATCTGCCCTTTTATGACCCGCAAGGGGCGCGTCAGCGTGTTGATATCGAGGAGGTTGCCTGATGAGTGCCTTGAAACTAACTCCGCTGGACGCTTGGCAGGTGTGGATACTTACCGGCCCTGAGAGTAGCGCAGCGCTGCAACACGCCGAACTCCCTGTGCCTGAACAGCCGTTTGAAGCCGTTATGCACAACGGCAATCTGGTGGCTAAAACCGGACGTGATGAGTTTATGGCCTTTGTGACGCCTGAGGCTCGTCAGCCGGTGGCTGACTGGTGCTTTCGCCGTCATGACAGCATTTTTCAACTCAGTGGTACGGCCTGGATGGCGGTGATGGCGCAAGTTTGCCAGTTCGATTTTCGTCAGTTGCAGCCAGGTGAATGGCAGATGCTGGCGGTCGCCGGGGTGAACTGCTGGCTGTACCTCAGCGCCGAACCTGAGACCCGACTGCTGATCGGTTGTGATCCCGGATTTTCTCAATACCTGCAAGACAACTTGGATGCCGTCATCGCCGATGTCGGTCTGACTTCAGAATACCCAGGAGGTGCATAATGTTGCCCACAGATGTTCAGAGCTTTATCACAGAGAAACAGATTAAATACGTACTGGCCCAGTTCGTCGATATTCACGGCGTGGCCAAGACCAAATCCGTGCCAGTGCATACCCTGATGGATGTGGTCAATAAGGGGGCTGGGTTCGCCGGTTTTGCGGTCTGGGGTATGGGGATGGAGCCCCACGGCCCGGATTTTATGGCACGCGGTGATCTGAATACTCTCAGTGCTGTGCCTTGGCAGCCAGGGTATGCCCGCCTTGCCTGTGATGGTTATGTGAATAATCAACCGCATGCCTATTGCAGCCGGGTACTGCTCAAGCAACAGCTGGAGCGACTGACGCAACGCGGCTGGACCCTGAACAGCGGACTGGAGCCGGAATTCTCGCTGTTCCGTAAAACAGCTGATGGCAAACTGATACCGGTTGATGAGAGTGATGTGCTGGACAAACCCTGTTATGACTATAAAGGCCTGTCCCGCTCACGTGAATTTCTGGAACAACTGGTTGAATCGCTGCAAGCGGTGGATTTTGATGTCTATCAGATCGATCACGAAGATGCCAACGGTCAGTTTGAGATCAATTACACCTACAGTGATGCCCTGACCTCGGCGGACCGCTTTACCTTTGTGCGTATGGCCGCCGGTGAAATCGCCAACAAACTGGGCATGGTCTGCTCCTTTATGCCCAAGCCTGATTCCAGTCGTACCGGTAACGGCATGCACTTCCATCTGTCGATCTGTGATGAAAGCGGTCGTAACCTGTTCAATGATGACAGTGATCCGCTGGGAATGGGTTTGTCGAAGATGGCCTATCACTTTACCGCGGGCCTGCTGCATCATGCTCCGGCCCTGTGTGCCTTTGCGGCGCCCACGGTCAATTCCTATAAGCGCTTAGTGGTCGGACGTTCCTTGTCTGGCTCCACCTGGGCACCGGCGTATATCTGTTATGGCGACAACAACCGCTCCGCCATGGTGCGCGTGCCCTATGGCCGCCTGGAGTTCCGTCTACCGGATTCCGGTTGTAATCCCTATCTGGTGCATGCCGCACTGATCGCCGCCGGACTGGATGGTATCGAGCGCGAGCTGGATCCTGGCGAGCCGCACAATATCAATCTGTACGAACTGGATCGTCAGCAGTGCCTGGAAAAGGGTATCGGCATCCTGCCGCAGAATCTGGATGAAGCCATCAATGCGCTGGAAGCCAACCCCATGTTCAGTGAGGCGTTGGGTGCTGACTTTGTACAGGAATTTATCAATATCAAGCGTATGGAGTGGGTGGAGTACAGCCGTCATGTCTCCGACTGGGAACTGAAACAGTACGCTGAATTTTTCTGATCTGGTTTTGTTGAGGATAACGTTATGTGTGGAATTGTAGGGCTCTATTTAAAAAATCCGGCGCTGGAAGCGCGCCTGGGTGAGCTGTTCGAACCCATGTTGATCGCCATGACAGATCGTGGACCAGACAGTGCGGGTTTTGCGATTTATGGTGATGAAGTGGCCGAAGGCTATATCAAGCTGACGCTACGCCATCCGGATGCGGATTTTGACTGGGAAGTCCTGGCTGAACTGGCCAAAACCCAGTTGAGTGCCAGTCTGGAGTGGTTTCAGAATGCCAACGTGGCGGTCTTTAAGCTGGAAGCTGAAGAGTTCGCTGCCCGTGACTGGTTTGCCCAGCATGCGCCGGAGGTTCTGATACTGAGTGTTGGCAGGTCGATCGAAATTCTCAAAGAAGTCGGACTGCCGGTTGATATTGCCAGCCGCTTTTCACTCTCAGGTATGCAGGGTAGCCATATTATCGGCCACACCCGCATGGCAACCGAATCAGCCGTCACCATGGAGGGTAGCCATCCTTTCTCAACCGGTATGGACCTGTGTCTGGTGCATAACGGCTCGCTGTCCAACCACAACCGCCTGCGTGAATCGCTGCGTCGGGAAGGGATCAGTTTTGAAACTGAAAATGATTCTGAAGTGGCGGCAGGCTATCTGACCTGGCGTTTACGTCAGGGTGACAGCCTGAAACAGGCGCTGGAAAGCGCGCTAAAAGATCTGGATGGCTTTTTCACTTTTACCGTAGGTACGCGTAATGGCTTTGCTGTGATTCGCGACCCTATCGCCTGCAAACCGGCGGTATTGGCCGAAACCGAAGATTATGTCGCCATGGCATCTGAATATCAGGCGCTGACCAGCTTACCGGGTATCGAAAAGGCCCATGTCTGGGAACCCGATCCCGCCACCGTTTATGCCTGGGAACGCCAAGGTCAGTGAGGAGCAAGAGTATGAAAACAATAGATTTAGATCAGAGTAGTGTGCGTGAACTTAACCAGGCGCTGCATGATCAGGCGCAGGAATGTACCGAGCGCGAATGGCAGGTGACCCATCCGGCAGGCAAGCACAACCTCGCCTGTGGCCTCGACCAGAATCTGTCCATCGATATCGTCGGTCATGCCGGATATTACTGTGCCGGTATGAATAAAAAAGCCCACGTGGTGGTGCATGGCAATGTCGGTCAAGGCGTTGCAGAAAACATGATGTCCGGCAGTGTCAGAGTCAAGGGCGATGCCTCCCAGTCAGCCGGTGCTACCGGACATGGCGGGCTGCTGGTGATTGAAGGCAATGCCGCGGCACGCTGTGGCATCTCCATGAAAGGCATTGATATCGTGGTCAAGGGCAGTGTCGGTCATATGAGCTGCTTTATGGGCCAGGCCGGTAACCTGGTGGTTTGTGGTGATGCTGGCGATGCCCTTGGCGATTCTTTGTACGAGGTGCATATCTATGTCAAAGGACAGGTTAAGTCGCTGGGTGCGGATTGCATCGAAAAAGAGATGCGTGATGAACATCTGCAGGAGTTGGGTGCGCTGCTAAACCGCGCCGGTGTCGATGAAGACCCTGCCAGCTTTAAGCGCTACGGCTCCGCCCGTAATCTCTACAACTTCAAAGTCGATAATGCGGCCGCTTACTGAGGATAGCATCATGAGTGACATAAATGTAAAACCGGGTCTGCGTGAGTCAGCCACCTTTGATCGTCATACCATCGCTGAAATTCAGCGTGCCGCCGATACCGGTATCTATGATATCCGTGGCTTTGGCGCCAAGCGCCGTGTGCCCCACTTTGATGACCTGCTGTTTTTAGGAGCCAGCATGTCGCGTTATCCGCTCGAAGGCTACCGGGAAAAGTGCAATACCCAGGTGGTACTGGGTGACCGTTTTGCCAAAAAACCTATCGTAATCGAAACCCCCGTCACCATTGCCGGTATGAGCTTTGGTGCCTTGTCGGCTAATGCCAAAGAGGCGTTGGGTCGTGGTGCATCGGCCGTCGGTACCTCTACCACTACCGGTGATGGCGGCATGACCCCGGAAGAACGTGGCCAGTCGAGTAAGCTGGTGTATCAGTACCTGCCATCGCGTTACGGCATGAACCCGGATGATCTGCGCAAAGCCGATGCCATCGAGGTGGTGCTGGGGCAGGGCGCCAAACCCGGTGGTGGCGGTATGCTGCTGGGACAGAAAATCACCGACCGTGTGGCGATGATGCGCACCCTGCCCAAAGGCGTGGATCAGCGTTCGGCCTGTCGTCACCCTGACTGGACCGGCCCGGATGACCTGGCAATCAAGATCCAGGAACTGCGTGAAATCACCGACTGGCAGGTGCCTATCTATATCAAGATCGGTGCGACGCGTACCTATTATGACGTCAAGCTGGCGGTTAAAGCCGGTGCCGATGTGATTGTACTGGACGGGATGCAAGGCGGCACGGCAGCCACCCAGGATGTGTTCATCGAACATGTCGGTATTCCCACCATGGCGGCGATTCCCCAGGCGGTACAGGCCCTGCAGGAGATGGGTATGCACCGTAAGGTGCAGTTGATTGTCTCCGGCGGCATCCGCAATGGGGCCGATGTGGCCAAGTGCATGGCCCTGGGTGCCGATGCCGTAGCTATTGGCACGGCCGCACTGGTCGCGCTGGGTTGTAACCACCCCAAATGGCAGGCTGAGTACGAGAAAATCGGTTCCGCCGCCGGCTATTACGATGATTACCATGAAGGTAAGGACCCCGCCGGTATTTCCACCCAGGACCCGGATCTGATGGGACGGCTGGACCCGGAAGAGGGCGGGCGACGTCTGGCCAACTACTTGCGGGTACTGACACTGGAAGCACAAACCCTGGCACGCGCCTGTGGCAAGAATGACCTGCGCAATCTGGAGCCGGAAGATCTGGTCGCGCTGACCGTTGAAGCCGCAGCGATGGCGCGCGTGCCTTTGGCCGGTACGCAGTGGATACCCGGTCAGGGATACTAAAGCACTTAGTCAGCAGTAGAGCTGTAGAGTCTATCTGTCAAAACCGGCGATTGGGCCGGTTTTTTCTTTGGTGTAGTACACACGAGGCTAGCCTCCGATTGTAGGAAATAAGATGGACCCGCCCCCCTAACAATGTGCCATGCTTAATCTGTAGAGAAAGCAAACCGGCATCTG
>NZ_JBLXDN010000020.1:0-60768 GCF_048264025.1 Nitrincola sp. | reverse complement strand
GTACGTCTATTAGATGACTTTAGCGGCATCTTACAGGCTGATGGCTATTCCGGTTATGGCCGTGTCTGTACTGAAAATAAAATCACCCGCATTGGTTGCTGGGATCACGCCCGTCGCAAATTCGTCGAGGCCTCTAAAGCCGCCAAGACCAAAGGCAAGGGTAAGCAGGCTAAACTCTCTAAAGCCGACATGGCACTGAGTTATATCAACAAGCTCTATGTCATCGAACGAGAGATTAAAGACCTGAGTGTAGCTGAACGTTACCGCATCCGTCAGGAGTTGAGCCTGGCAAAACTGAACGAGCTTAAAGCCTGGTTGGAAGCCAACGTCACACGCGTGCTGAAAGACTCTCTGACACGCAAGGCGATGGAGTACACGCTTAACCAGTGGCCAACCCTTGTGGGCTACTGTGAACGTGGCGACCTACAGATCAGTAATGTACTGGCTGAAAATGCGATACGTCCCTTCGCGTTAGGACGCAAGGCTTGGTTGTTTGCTGATACACCCCAAGGAGCGCGTGCCAGTGCAACCTGTTACTCATTGATAGAAACGGCTAAGGCGAATCAGCTCGAACCTGCTGCTTATATCCAGCATGTCCTGGAGCATATCGCTGAAGCCGAGACTGTAGAAGAACTAGAGCAACTGCTGCCATGGAATGTATCGATGGATAAAACTCCGAAAAAAGTGGCGCAATACGATTAGAGTCAAGGTGCGGATTTAGCGGCGCTTACTTTAGGGATGACAAATAACACTAAGGCGTCGGTGGCACTTATTGTTCAAGCCTGTCGTCATATAGAACAGGCGGAGACAGCTCCGACGCTGGAGCAACTTGCCGCAGAGGCTAACTTGAGTCCCTGGTACTTCCACCGCCTGTTCAAGGAGATCGTTGGAGTGACTCCAAAACAATATGCCACCAGGCAACAGACGCAGCGCTTTCGGGACAGCCTGAACAGTGAACAGACAGTCACTGAGGCAATCTACAATGCTGGCTTTAGTTCAAGCAGCCGTGCTTACGATAAATCACGAGATCGTCTTGCCATGACCCCATCCGACTATCGAAAAGCAGCCGAGGGTTTGACGATTCGTTACGCTACGGCAGCGTGCTTTCTGGGCTGGATCATTGTGGCCGTGACTGAGCGCGGCATTTGTGCCATCGAGTTTGGCGACGACCCGAAAAGTTTGCCTGCGCTGGTACAAGCGCGTTTCAGCAAAGCGTTTCTGCAAGAGGGCGGGTCAGAGCTCACGACTGTAATTGAATCAGTTATCTCTTTTATAGAAGCGCCGGACAGTGCAATTGAACTGCCCCTGGACATTCAGGGCACTGCATTCTAGGAACGTGTCTGGAATGCGCTGCGCTCAGTCCCAGCGGGTAGTACCGTAAGCTATACTGATATAGCTTGTCAGATTGGCTCCCCTAAAGCTGTACGTGCCGTAGCACAAGCCTGTGCGGCCAATAAACTTGCGGTCGTCATACCTTGTCATCGCGTGGTTCGCAGTGATGGTAATTTAAGCGGCTATCGATGGGGTGTGGAGCGCAAACGGGCGCTACTTCGGCATGAGAAAGACAACAAGGGATGACACCTTTATTGTCTTCTGTTGTCTTCGCATGACCCCTGGTGTTAACCCGCTTATGCAATGGCCTCTTGGTAGAATTGTTCAACCTGCTGCCAATTCACCACATTAAAGAATGCGGCAATATACTCTGGTCGTTTATTCTGGTACTTCAGATAGTAGGCATGTTCCCAGACATCCAACCCCAGAATTGGAATTAAATGGTCCATTAAGGGGCTGTCCTGATTAGCGCTGCTGGTCACCTCAAGTCGGTTGGTTTCCGGATTCACCACTAACCAGGCCCAACCACTGCCAAAACGCTTCACAGCCGCATCGATAAAACGTTGTTTAAACTGTTCATAGCTGCCAAAGGCGGCATTAATCGCTGTCAGTAAACCACCTGTTGGCATTCCACCGCCTTGAGGTGACATTACTTGCCAGAATAGACTGTGATTGGCATGCCCACCGCCATGGTTACGCACGGCATTTTGAATGGCCTCAGGTAGGGTATTGCACTTACGCAGCAGGTCTTCCAATGAGTCCTGCGCGTAGTCTGTATTGGCCACGGCCGCATTCAGGCCATTTACGTAAGTCTGATGATGACGGGTATGGTGAATTTCCATGGTCATGGTATCTATGTGTGGTTCAAGTTCAGCGTAGCCGTAAGGCAGGGGTGGAAGGGTATAAGTCATCTCGCTCTCCTTTTGTAATAGGAATTATTATTATTTGCATTCAATAAAAAAGCAACTAGTATAGACATGAAAGTTACCCTGGCAGAATTAAGGAGCCCTTCTGATGGATGCAATTGAGCAATGGAAATACCTGACTCGACAAGCTAATGATGCATTTGGCAAACAGTGCAATGCGGTTGCTGAAACACTTTACCAGCGTTCAATTCAGTTGATGCAGCAAGTACTTGAGTCACAAGATGAGGTGCGAACAGCACATGAAAAATCGGGTATGACAGAAGTTATCTGTCTGTCGATTAGTGTGCAGAACCTGGCCGATCTGTATGCACAACAGGAACGTTGGACACGTTGTTTCTCCATTTTAGAAACCTATCAGGCACGTTTCACGCAGGCCTCAGAAGCTTTGTGCGTACAACCTAGCACGGCCCTAACATTAATTCAGGAAAGTGGTCGGTTAAAGCGAGAGGGGTTGCGGCATCATGCGAACAAAGAGCATCCGCTTACTACGCCAGAGCGAACCTGGGTTGAACATTTACCCATGACCGCAAGGGTTCATTAATAGTGACAAGGTGTGTAGCAAGCGATCGCTGTAATTCTGATCGCCTGTGATACATTTGTTATCTTTCCGCGATACACTGTTTAACACTCCGTGACTCTCCTGTGATGCTCTAGAAGGATGATGAGTTTGCAGCCTGCCAGATCGGCAGGTTGGAACTCTTAGGGAGAGATAACTATGAATATGCTCACTACAATCGCTGCAATGTGTCTGTTCACCTTGATGGTTAGTGTCAGCCATGCGGATGAAATGATGCCCGAAGACGGGATGATGAAAGATGAGGTGCTGGAGTCAATGGATCATAATGACATGAAGAAGGATGATATGTCTGATTCCATGGAACAGAGCATGGATGCTGTGGAAATGCCAATGGATAACATGGAGATGGAAGAGGATATGGATATGATGGATGATATGGAAATGAACGACGACAGCATGAATTAACCAGAGGCCTTTAAAGGGCCCCAGAGCCAGGAAGCTATGACTCGAAACGTACTGATAGTTGAAGATAACCCGGGCATAGGTGAGCTCGTGCGTATGCATGTAGCCGAACTAGGCATGAACCCCGTTCTTTATGAACGGGGGGATACGGGTCTTGAACGGTTTCGTGAAGGTGATATTGATCTTGTGATTCTTGACCTGATGTTGCCTGGACTGGATGGGTTGTCGGTGTGTCGTGAGATACGTTCTGGATCAGGCTATGTGCCAGTACTGATGCTTACCGCTAAAAGCACCGAGTTAGATCGTGTTCTGGGTTTGGAAATGGGGGCTGATGATTACCTCACCAAGCCCTTCAGCGTAGCCGAACTTGCTGCCAGGGTGAAAGCGCTGTTCCGGCGGGTGGATGCCATGGCCTCTGCGCCAGTGGTAGAAACCAGCCGTGACGAGTTAATAGTCGATGGGCTACGTATTGATCCGGTGCGCCGCCGCGTGTTTGTAACAGACCAGGAGGTGGAACTCACGGCTCGTGAGTTTGATCTGCTGTGGCACTTTGCCAGTCATCCGGGCCGAGTATTTAGTCGTGTCCAATTGCTGGATACAGTCTGGGGTTACAACCACGAAGGTTACGAGCATACCGTGAATACCCACATCAATCGCTTGCGTGGCAAGATCGAAACCAATCCGGCTCAGCCAGAGTTTATCCAGACTGTCTGGGGGGTGGGCTATCGCTTTCGGGAATAACACATGCTGAAAACACTCTACACTCGGCTGGCCTTGGGGCTGTTTTTGTTGTTACTCGCCGTTGGCCTGTTGTATACCTTTATCAGCCTCTATTCGTTGCGTGAATACAGTGCGTCAGTAAACCAGGCGTTGCATCGGGATCTGGCCAATAGTCTGGTGTCAGACAGAAACCTCGTTAGCGAAGGTCAGCTAGACAGTAGCGCCTTGGAAGAGTTGTTTGCACTCTACATGACCATCAACCCCAGCATTGAAATTTATCTGTTGGATCTGGATGGCACCATTCTTTCTTATTCCGCCGATCCGGCAAAAATCAAACGTAAACAGGTCTCGCTGGAGCCGCTTCGCCGGCTGATGGAGGATATGAGTCGTTATCCCATTCTGGGTGATGATCCCCGTAGCCATGACCGTCAGAAAATATTTTCGGTAACCCCAGTGCCTTCAGTAGAGAAGCCGGATGGCTATCTTTATGTGGTACTGCGCGGCGAAGAATATGATGCCGCCGAGACCATGGCTCGGGGTGGTCAGATACTGGAGCTGAGTATCTGGGCGTTGCTGATCAGTCTGGCGGTAGTCATGGTAGCGGGGTTGGCCATTTTTCGTTTGCTCACCCGCCGTCTGACAGACCTGACCCAGTTGGTAGAGGCGTTCGAGAATAGTGATATGACTCAGAAGCCATCGGTCACCTGGCGCGACAAGCGCCCCGTGGTACGTGACGAGATCGACTATCTGGGTGTGACCTTTGACGATATGGCTCGGCGGATTGCCACCCAGATCGAGCAATTGACGGAAAAAGATGCTCAGCGGCGTCAGTTGGTTGCCCAGGTGTCCCACGACCTGCGTACGCCACTGGCTTCCATGCAGGGCTATATCGAAAGCTTGAAATTAAGACGTGATCGTCTTAGTCAGCAAGAGCAAGAGCGCTTTCTTGATATCGCCCTCAAGGAAGGTCGGCGGTTAAGCCGCCTGGTTGATGAGCTGTTTGAACTGGCGGCACTTGAGGCACAGGAAAAACAGCCTGTGCCGGAGCCATTTCCGCTTGCAGAGCTGGTGCACGACGTGGTGCAAAAACACAGCCAGGCCGCACAAGACAGCCAACTGGAGCTCATCCTGAGTGGAGATCCGGATCTACCCATAGCCTATGCGGATGTCGCCATGACCGAACGTGTGCTGGATAACCTGATTGGTAATGCCATAGCTTACAGCTCTGCTGGGGGGTGTATTGAAGTGATCCTTGGCCAGGAAAGTGGCGTACCAGAGGTATGTGTGCGCGATACTGGCCCAGGTATTCCAGAGAAAGACCTGCCACATATTTTCGATCCTTTCTATCGGGGAGATGCTTCTGGTGCTGGCCATGCCGGGCTCGGACTGGCGATAGCCCGCCGTATTATGGCGCTACAGGGCGGTGATATCCGGGTTGAAAACCGTGCCGTCGGGGGCGCTTCCTTCTGTATAGGCTTACCGGTATACCTGCCCAAATGATCCATTGTTATAAAAAAGTAATAAATCGGAGAACGGTCTGTGATGAATATCAGTCAAACTGATTACTGTACTCACAGGACAAGAGGTTAAGGTTATGAAACGCTATCTGTTACTGATGTTCACAACGGCTGCCATAGTGTTGGCGGGATTCCAACTGAGCGCATCCAGCGAGATGGAATCAAAATACGCGCCAGACAACCCTGATCTGGCAATTGCCACTTTCGCGGGCGGATGTTTCTGGTGCGTGGAAGAAGCCTTTGAAAAAGTCCCTGGTGTGGTAGAGGCCGTGTCTGGTTACAGTGGTGGTGATGAGGTCAATCCGAACTATCAGCAGGTTGCTGGTGGAATGACTGGACATACTGAAGCCGTACAGGTCTATTACGATCCAGAGGTGATCACCTACGAAGGACTGCTGCAGGCCCTGTGGCGGACCGCTAATCCAACAGATGCGGACGGTCAGTACGTGGACCGTGGCCGGCAATATCGGCCGGGTATTTTTTATCATAATGAGGCAGAGAAGCAAGCCGCTGAAGCCTCAGTCATGGCACTGGAAGCATCTGGTCGCTATGACAATCCGGTAGTGATCGAAATCGTCCCTTTCAAATCTTTCTACGATGCGGAAGAGTACCATCAGGATTACTACGACAAGAATCCGCTACGCTACAAGTATTACACCTTCAACTCAGGTCGCTACCAGTTCATTGAATCCGTGTGGGGAGATGATATGGAAGTCGATTATTCCCAGTATCGTCCGCAAAACACTGATGTATCCGGGCAGGCTGGATCTGACGGATCGATGGGATTCGACCCTGAAAGCTTCGTAAAACCAAGCGACAGTGAACTCAAGGCTCAGTTGACCGAGGAGCAGTACTACGTCACCCAAAAAGACGGTACTGAGCGTGCTTTTAGAAATGCATACAATGATGAGAAACGCCAGGGTATCTATGTGGATATTGTATCCGGTGAACCATTGTTCTCATCCCGTGACAAGTATGACTCAGGTACGGGTTGGCCCAGCTTTACCCAGCCTATCAAATCGGATTGGGTCGTAGAGAAGGAAGATAGAAGCTTTTTCACTGTTCGCACTGAAATCCGTAGCCGCTATGCTGACTCTCACTTAGGACACGTATTCAGCGACGGTCCGGCACCCACAGGTTTGCGTTATTGCATGAACTCGGCGGCGATGAAATTCATCCCGCTGGAAGAGATGGAAGCGCAAGGCTACGGTGCGTTGGTCAGTGAAGTGGAATAGTCTGGAAAAATAGCCTTGCGAATAATCGCATGTACGCCCAGGTTGCCATCCACGACCTGGGTAATGCCAAAATCTACAGCTACAGAAATCAATGAAATAGCTTCATCTTCACTTAACTGGTGCTCTTTCATCAAATAGTGACGCGCTTTTCTGAAGGCATCACGCATGGCAGCCTCCATGGATGAATTTTTATATACCTGAATTTGCGCATTAGGACCCAACTCAGCTTGATAGTCGGAAAAGCTCATGCCTTGTAATACCCATTCATCCGGCGTTTCCAAAAAGGGATGACTGAGTCCATCCATAAAACTGTCTTTTAGGTCATGTTTTTTGTGCAATACCAACTGAAAAACACCCGTTAAAGAGCATTCGATGGCGGTACCGCAAAGTTCAGAATCCCCTTGAGAAGCATGCGGATCACCGACCGAAAATAGTGCACCTGGGATGGCAACAGGTAAGAACAGTTTAGTACCTTTGCCAGCACGCCAGTTATCCATATTGCCACCAAAATAGCTGGGGGGAATAGAGTCGACCATACCGGTTTCACGCGGAGCTACGGCCATCACACCAAAATGGGGACGGACCGGAATCGTGGCTTTGGCAAGAATACCAAACTGCTTGTTGATGCTGGAGTGATCAACCGGTATGCCTGGATAATCTATTGTCGGATGCACGACGCCATAGGGGTCGGTTTGGGGTGTCCAGCGAAAGTTATAAATTGCTTTGGCATGGGGTGGATTAGTGTGTTGATGCACCTCGTAAACTGTCACCACTTCACGCTTTTTGGGTTCGGTGAGCAGGTCGTCATATTGAAAGCCCCACCAGGTGGCGGCATTACTACCGAAGTGTTTACCCTGATGTGCTGGATTACAACTGAGGCGGGGTTGAATATCAATTATGCGTATTTCCAGCACATCACCGGGTTCTGCATCCGTAACATACACTGGGCCCGTACAGATGTGTACGCCAAACCCCTCGCCGGCACCACGACCAAATATCGTTGCATCCATTGGACCTGCACCGCGACGGTTAACGTTTTTCTCCGTGCGTGTCCAGTGGAATACACTTTGGGCGCCTGGATCACCATCTATCATGCGTTCACAGTCATCGGTTGCATGCTGGGACAAGGTTTCAATGGTCACAATATCGCCGGAGCGAATAGTCAGTACCGGTTTAATTTCATTACTGAAATATCCCCAGTGAACAGTCTTATCCGATACCGGTAGATAATACTGTCGTGGTGAGTGATTATTAGTTTGAGTGGGTTCCGTATCATCTGAAACAGGCACGCGTTTGGGGGCAAGTCTCAATGAAAGCGCATAACGTGCGTGATCATCCAGCACTTCCTGAAAAGGTCTGCGGCGCTGTTGAATTGCATGCTCCATTGGAGCTTCCTGGGGTTGGGTAAAGGATGATCGGACTGAGGGTTTGGTCTGAGGACAGCCACGTCGCAATTGTTCATGCAGATCCTGAGGTGGCGCGGCGCGATAGTTCTTTGGTGACATGCCCATAAATTGGGAAAAAGTGCGACTGAAGTTCGCTGCATCATTAAAGCCCCAGCGGTAGCACAACTGAGTAATGCTGAATTGTGCAAGGGCTGGATTGGCCAGATCAATGCAGCAATGCTGTATCCGCCGACTTTTCAAGTATTCACTGAAGGTTGTGCCACTATTTTTGAACAGCTTCTGTAAATACCTTGCCGACAGACCTTCCAGCGCAGCGATCTGTTCAATATTTAGCTCCGGATCGTCCAGTTGGGAATCCACTGTTCGACAAACACGGCGCAAATGGGCCAATTGCACATCCGTCACATCACATTGTGCATCTGAATGTTTACCTGAGAGGCAGGCTACCAGCAGCTCGGCCAGTGTCACTTCCAAGGCCGGTAGTTCATTGCTAGCTAGATGAGGTAATTGATCTGTCAGGGATTGCAGCATATTCAGGCATAACGTGCCAATTCCCTGTTGTGTACTGATACGATTTGCTTCCTGTCTACCGGTGCGTACTAACCTGTGCAGAAAACTGGAAGACTCCAGTTTGATCAGCATAAGCCTAAAACGGGTTTGCAAGACCAGTCGCCAGGATTGGCTTGAGTCCAGCAACATGATGTCACCCGAACGCAGTTCGACTGTCTGATCGGCATCCAGCACCTGTGCGGTGCCATCAAGCAAAGCGAGCACCAATACGGTGCCTTGTGAGGGACGGGAGGCTTTGCTAGTCGCAATAGCTGACAAGATCTGTGGGGTTGCTGTGAGGTGTACAAATACTGAGTTACTAGCCGATACTGACAGCGCTATATGGTCACCGTCCTCAGTAAGGTTCGAGCTTGCCGTACTAGCCAACCCAAGCCTGGAAAGTATGTCATTCCAGGCCGGTTGACGTAGCTCTTCCGGTATAACACTGGCAGAAAAACGTTTCAGGTCAGTCACAATAATGTTTCATTCCTGGTTGAGTGAACTTTACTTTAGCAAGTGTTACGCCAACACGATCAGCTTCTGTCACGAGCAGGGAACATGGATTTTTTCAGAATCGCATGCACCCCCCAGTTGCCATCGACTACTTGGGTGATGCCAAAGTCGACTGCCACCGTCATCAGAGAGATCGCCTCATCCTCATCCAGATGCTGGGTAGTCATCAAGAAGTGGCGCATCTTACGATAGGCATCCCGCAGGGCCTGATCAACCGAAGATTTGCTGTAGATATCCTCTTGGGCATTGGGTCCCAGTTCAGCCAGATAATTGGCGTAACTGAAGCCGTGAAGCACCCAGTCATCCTGAGTTTCCAGCAGAGGGTAGTTGAGTTCGGCCAGTGATGTGTCGGGCAGGTCGGATTTTTTGTGCAAAATAAACTGGAAGGTGCCGGTCAATGAACACTCGATGGCGGTGCCGCAGAGTTCGGAATCACCCTGAGAAGCGTGAGGGTCACCCACGGAGAACATGGCACCATCCACGGCCACTGGAAAGTAGATCTTCGCTCCCTTACCAATGCGCCAGTTATCGATATTACCCCCTGTGTAGTTTGGCGGAATGGAGTTCACGATATCGGCTTCGGCGGGCGCAACACCAATGGTGCCAAAATGTGGCCGGATCGGAATGCGGATATCTCGCAGAATATTATCTTTTTTGGTGATCGTGCTGTGATCAACTGGTACACCCGGATAATCGATAGTGGGATGAACCACGCCAAATGGATCGGTCTGTGGTGTCCAACGGTAGTTGTAGACCGCCTTGGCCCAATTACGTTCACCTGTAGCATCGACTTCATAGATGGTGACGACTTCACGTTGTTTTGGTTCAGTCAGCAGGTCGCCATAATGAAAGCCCCACCAAGCTGCCGCGTTACTACCAAACGTTTTGCCTTTGTAATCTGGGTTACCACTGGGTCTTGGAGTGACATCGGCGATACGTACTTCAAGAATATCACCCGGTTCAGCGCCTTTGATGTGTACAGGGCCGGTACAAATATGTACGCCGGCACCACCGCCAGCACCAATCTTCGCATCCATAGGTCCAGCTCCACGTCGATCTACACCTTTGCGCTGCGCATCCCAATGAAAAATACTTTCAGCGCCAGGGTCACCTTTTACCATACGTTCAGCATCATCATTGGCATGATGGGTCAGCGTCTCGATGGTTACAAAATCACCGGATTCGATTTCAACAACTGGTTTAGCAATCTTGCTAAAGTAACCCCAGAGAACTGTGTCCGGTGTAGCTGGAATGTAATAATGCATCGGACCTGGCGCGTCAGTATCAACTGTATTAGCCGCAGTGCTTGCTGCTGCATAACTCATCGGTGACAGGGACACGCCCATAGCTCCGAGAGAGACAGCTCCGCCGCCAACAAATGCATTGCGTATAAAAGAGCGTCGAGCTGTATCAAACTCTTCAACGACATCTTTCTTATTCTCAGTTGTGATGCCATGTGTGCAACCGGGTGTGCAAATGTGCTCTGTCATGATAGTTCCCCTAAATAACGACACGTAATGTCGGTGGTGCCTCGTCAGTGCGGCACGTGTCGTTATTATGTTCTAGAGGTTAGGATTTATTCTTGTCGGCGGGCGCACTAATTCTTGTCGAAGTCTACCTTGGCAAAATTTGAGAAAGATCTTGAAACAAGTCAATCAAGGGTGACTGGCCTGTTACAGCATTAGGCCAATGCCGTACTGGCGTTGGCCAAGCGCTGTGGTACGATCACCGGGTTGCCGGAAGCGGTCATTACAATTTCAGCCGTAATTCGGTAGACGGGGTTGAGGTGGTTTTCCTGTAGCACGACTGAAGGTTTGTCAGCTAAACACATCTGACCCTTGTCGAGTAGCACCAGGTAGTCAGCAAAACGTGCAGCAAGATTCAGATCATGTAAGGAGGTAATGATCAGAGCCTGGTGTTGCTGGCAATAATGCTTTAAATGGGTCAGTACTTCTAACTGGTGGTGTAGATCAAGCGCACTGGTCGGCTCATCCAGAATGAGCAGGCGGGGGCGGCGAGATAAACGTTGGGCCAGCAGTACCAACTGTTGCTGGCCGCCAGATAACTGATCCATACGCTGATTGGCCAGGTGGGAAAGGGCAAAACGCGCTAGTACCTGTTCGACTTCTTTCAAATCTCGGTCATTCAGCCGCCAGCCCAGCTGTTCACGCCGTCCCAGTAAAATACACTCTGCGACGGACAGGCGCGAACGAACGCTGAATTCCTGTGGTAGAAAGCCGATCTGGTCAGTGTTGGGCCAATGATCTCCCAGCATTTTGTGACCTCTGTGGGGCAAAATGCCGGCCAGGGCTTGGAGCAGGGTCGATTTGCCTGCGCCATTGGGACCAATCACGCCGATCAGGCCTTGGCCAGGCAACTTGGCGGTTAGTGGATGCAGAAGGGTTTTGTGCTGACGTTTCACTTCCAGTTTGATCAGGCTTAGAGGACTCATTTGGGGTTGCCCGTTTTGTATATGACAATGGCCAGCATGGGTATTCCCGCGATAGCGGTGACAATACCAATTGGAATGACGGCACCCGTTGAAATCAGCTTGCCGACGATCGAGGCGGCAACCAGAATTATCGCGCCGAGAATACCGGCCAGGGGCAGTGAAAACCGGTGATCTTCGCCGACCAGTGCTCGACCGATATGCATCAGGCCGATAAACCCGATGGTGCCGGTGAAGCTGACGGCGGCAGCGGTTAACAAGGCTATCAGAATAAAGATCCGACGGCGCAATGCGGCCACGTTAAGTCCAAGACTGGCTGCATTCAGATCTCCCAGACACAGTGATGTCAAATTCCAGGCATCTCGTAGTATCCAGGGTAGGCTGAAGATCAAAATGATGGCGATGATTGTGACCGATACCCAGGAAGCTTTGGTCAGGCTACCGAACAGCCAGAAGACAATTTGTTGCAGCACTTCTGGCGCCGCGAGGTATTGCAACAGCGACTGTAATGATTGGAAAAAGAACAATACCACTATCCCGGAGAGCACGAGCATTTCTGTCGAACTGCTGCGAAAACGAGCCATTAGGTACACCATAGAACAGGCTAGCAGGGTAAAAATAAAGGCGGCGACTGGCACACTGATCCAGAGTGCTAAAGGTAAGCTACTGCCAAATAAAATCACCAATGCAGCCCCTAGCCCAGCGGCAGCCGAAAACCCCAAGGTATAGGGGCTAGCCAGCGGATTAGCCAGAATGGTCTGCATCATCAGTCCCGCCATGCCCAGGCAAATGCCGACCAGTGCACCCGTGAGTGTTTGTGGCAGGCGTATCTGCCATAGGATGGCGGCAGCAGCACGATCCGGCCCGTTGGGTCCGCTCCAGAGACTTTGCCAGAGCGTATTCAACGTCATGCCAGAAGGTCCTGTTGTCAGATCGATGGCCATCAGCGCTAGTAGAATGAC
Source organism: Nitrincola sp. (assembly GCF_048264025.1). Classification (NCBI taxonomy): domain Bacteria; kingdom Pseudomonadati; phylum Pseudomonadota; class Gammaproteobacteria; order Oceanospirillales; family Oceanospirillaceae; genus Nitrincola; species Nitrincola sp. The sequence goes on along the minus strand of NZ_JBLXDN010000020.1, from coordinate 48,180 downwards.
AACGGCTGTTACCAGTACTAACTGACGCCTGAGACCGATGCTATGCAGAAGGTTAGGGTGGTGGGTCGCTGCACTCATTTCAGTTGGGTTACGAACAGGCCGTCAGCGTCAATGGGCATCCATTCGTTGTAGTAATCTAGCAGCTCTTGAGCCGGATCTACGTCGGTGAAGGCTTGTGGATACAGCGCCTTAGCAATAGCCCGGACATAGACGAAGTCAGACAGCGTTCGATTGCCACCGTGATATATGCCGTACATGGCTTTGTTTTGCACGGCGGGGAAGCTCTCCCAGCCCGGCCGTTTGGCGTAGCTGCTCAAGCGTTCCTGTGCTCTTTCATCGGACGCAGCAAAGCCCATCTGAACCGAGTGGGGTTGGTTGACCCATTCAGAACCCGCCAGTAATACGATGTCAGGCTGTTGGCTGATAATATACTCGGCTGACAGTGGCCCCCAGTTACCAATCTGCCCTTCAGCAATGTTGTGTCCACCAACCAGATTGATAACCCCAGCCCACATACCTCTGCCGTAGCTGTTGCCGATTTCATCTGGGCCTTTCTGGGCCAATTCAACATAGATTTTTTTACCTGTCGGTCCAGCTGCGGTGACTCGGTCCAAGGTATCTTGAGTTTTGGTTTTGTACAGTGATACCAGACTTTCGGCGCGTTCAGACTGACCCAGAATTTCACCCAGCACGCGAGTTGATTGAATATGCCGTTCCAGTGTTTGGGCATTGTAGTCTATAGCGATGACAGTCATTTCGGCCATGGCTGCTTGACTGGCACAGATCAATGCGACTGAGACAAAACGGAAAACAAATGATTTCATCAGTAAGACCTTGTAGAAATAGATATTTTCAAACATGGTCATTTTATTGAAATAGATGATGTGTACCATGTGACATGATGTCACATGCATCTATTCTATTGATTCAGGTGATCTAGTTTAACATCAGTAGCATAACTGCTAATGCGCCAAGTGAGTCATTCAAACACTGAGTATATTTGTGTCAACTTGACAGTGGACGAGTGCAGTTTATACTCCATTTAAATCGCCAGTCTGTGATATGGCTGAATTCCTCTTCAGTACTTTGACCGCAAGTGGGTCAACTGACGCGAGACGATCTGATGCAGCAAGCAAGATGTAAGGCACTCAGTGGGTGTTTCGTGGCATTGACTCTGGCATTGGGCAGTTTTGCTCCAGTCTGGGGACAAAGCCTTCCTGGCACAGGCGCCGTACTGGATATGCAAGCTTACGGTCAGGTTCCGCGGGGAGCACCACTGACGCGGGGCAATTATGAAGGGTTACCGGGGCGCCATAGTCTTGAAGCCTTCACCCCCACACCGGGTGATCAAGGCAACCAAGGCAGTTGTGTTGGCTGGGCTGTGGCCTATGCTGCCCGTACCATGACCGAAGCACGTGTGCATGAGTTAGCTCCCCGACATGTAGTGGATCGCCACGTTTTCTCTCCTGCCTATGTCTATAATCAAATCGCACTCGATGGCTGTGATTCCGGCTCTATGATTCATCACGCCCTTAATCTTATTGAACGGGAAGGAGTGGTGCCGCTGAGTGAGTTTCCCTATGACGCCAATACCTGTACTCAGCCAATTCAACCTCAGCAACGTTCACAAGCGGCCAGTTACCGCATCGCCGGGTGGCGGGCATTGACATCACCAGGTGCGCGCGCGACGCATGTACCAACACGACGTGCGTTGGCGGCGGATCGCCCGGTGATTATCGGCATGCTGGTGCCTGATAGTTTTATGGACAGTCGGGCCATTCGTGCCAACAGTGGACATTGGATACCTACAGCCTCTGATTACCAAACCTTGGAATTGTATCCAGATGAGCTGTATGGCCATGCCATGACGGTGGTGGGTTACGATGATCAACGATTTGGGGGGGCTTTTCGTATCATCAACAGTTGGGGCACTGATTGGGCTGATGAAGGCTATGTATGGGTCAGTTATGACGACTATGCACGTTTTGTTATGCAGGCTTATGAAATCATTCCAATAGAACCTGAACTACCGGCGGTGCCTAATCTAGGTGGCCGCCTTGGTTTTATGCATATCGATGGGCAACGGATGACGGCAACACAAACGGACACACTCACCTGGCGAATGGATCAGGCCTACCCTTCAGGCACACGATTCCGTGTTGAACTGGATAGTGTGCATAATGGCTATGCGTATGTGATGGGTGGCGATCTGACGGGTCGTTATGTCGAGATTTTTCCACGGACCCATCAGACCAGCGCGTTGCTGATGGAAGGTGAAACGCTGGTGATGCCAGGCCCCACTGAAGATTTTTACACCCGTATGGATGACACCCTGGGTACAGATTATTACATCGTGCTGTTTTCCCGTGAACCGTTGGATATGGAGAATATACTGGCGCGTGTTAATGCCGGCTCGGGTGGGCCGCAAGCGCGTTTAGCCTCGGCGCTTGGAAAACGTCTTGTTGAGCCAGAGGTTCTTGCTCATGTTACTGGAGGAATCGGCGCTGAAGGCTACCTTGCAGAGGGGGCTGTGTTACCCATGATTGTTGAAATCGAACATGTTGCACCTTCGACAGATTATCAAGATCAACATCCCCCCCAAATTGTCGTGCAGTCACCTACAACTGATATTTTTGAGGAGGTTGCCAGTGGTCAACGCATCTACCGTGTCGACTCCCGGAAATTTCAAATACAAGGTGTTGCCCAGGATGAAAGTGCCATTCAAACCCTGCAGGTATCGGGAGCATTGCAGAGTCGCTATTCTTCTCGCGGTCCTTTCGAAGCTACGTTGGAGCTCCCTTTGGGTGAGCAAGAAATTGAGGTGGAAATCAGCGCAACGGATGCGGCTGGTAATACTACCAGTCAGATAATTCGAGTCGTTTTAGACGATACCTAGGTCGTTTACCGTGCGGAGAAAATTACAATGAATAATAAGCTGTCTTCTCACCTGCTAAGTCTGGTGCTTTGGCTCGGTTTTGCTGTAACTGGGGTTGTCCATGCCGATTATGCGCAGCAGGCTCCCCGGGACCTGGTTGATGCCAGTGTTGACTCCCCCAGTGGAGTCGAACGCGGCATTATACGTCGCTATCTGGCAGACCACTACGGTTCGAAGCCAGAGGGTTTATTTGCTCGTGGCTGGTTAGCGGCCGTAGAAGGGCGCAAGGAAGAGTCTATTGATTTATATCGCCAGGCTTATGACAGTGACCGAAACTTGACGACAGCCGGTTTCAATCTTGCCATTGCGCTCAGAGATCAAGGGCACAACGAGGATGCATTGAGGCTGTACCAGGAAATTCTGAACACCGACCCAGATGATTATTATCTGGTTCGTACAATATATTTCCACCTGCTGGAAAACCTGGCGTCCCCTGAGCGAGCATCGGCTTTTCTAAAAGAACAACAAACCCGACTCGGCGAAAATGCCTGGGTGGTGCTGTTTATCCAAGGGTTGCATGCACAGTTTCATGCGCATGATCCTCAAGCGGCAGCACGCTATTATCTTGCAGCGGCCAATGCAGGTGGCGATGATGAAACCATCAGCCGTTACATGAACCTGACACTGGACAGGCTCGGCATGGACCAAAGTCAGGTCGTAAGCGAGGTGTTGGAGTATGCACAGCGTAATCAGGATGCAGCTACTTATCGTCTTTTAGCTGATCGCTTGGCCAGCATGGGGGCCCACCGAGATGCTTTGTTTTTGTATCAGCAATCCGTTTTAGCACATCCTCATGCAGAACCCTTAAAAAATGCACTTGAATCACTGACTAGTTATCTGCCCACAGAAACACTGGCTTTCGTTGATCAGTGGGCGGCTGAGCTACCTGATAATTGGCAGGTATTAGCCACACTGGCTGAAAGCTATGAAGTACATCGTTTCGAGCCACAGCGAGCACAAGCCTTGCGTCAACGCTCCATTGATCTAGCGCCTCATGATGTGGCACGAACCGAGGCTGTTACCCAAGCCGTTTACCCGCTGCATCATCGATATGAATTGGAGGCGGCTCGACAGTTGTTGAGTGAACAGGCTGAGTCAATATCGACTGAAGCAGGACGCAATCTCATGCTGGCGTTACTGATCGAGAATCGGCTTCGTGCGGGGGATTATGTTACAGCCACTCAAACTTCCAATCGTTTACCAGAACAAGGCGTTACAGGGGTGAATGAAAGTTGGCTGGCGGATATCCGTGAGCGCCTGACACGCGCCATAGGTCTTGAAGCACAACGTCGAGATTTTTATGCGCGTTATCCTTTTCTGGAAAACTGGGAAAAGCAGTTTGGTGAGAGCTTGATGCTGGCCGTTGAGTTTGAGGTAGGTTCTGACCGCTTACGTCCTAGCGCTTATACCTTGCTGGCTGACGCGGCACGCGCCCTTCAGGCGCCAGGTGGCGATCGCTATGTTTTTCTGATTGAGGGACATACCGACAGCACCGGCTCCGATACGATTAATCTACCTTTGTCAGATCGCCGTGCAGCGGCCGTAGCTGACTATCTGAGTCGTGAGCATGGGATTCCACGTGAGCGTTTACAAAGCATTGGGCATGGAGCCTCTCATCCGCAAGCAACGAATGACACCGAAGCGGGGCGCCAGCGTAATCGTCGCGTTGAAATTCGTCCTTATGGCAATGTTGGCGAACCGGAGGTGGCCGTATCTGGACAGCTGGATGCAACAGGCTTAGCGGTTTCTATGGATGGCCGCTTGATGGCAACGGGAATGGGGCCGATACAACTCTGGGACATGCGTCGCGGTGTTAAGGTGCGAGAGCTGTTTCGTGGTGGCAGGGTACGTGCATTTTCGCCTGATAGTCGCTATCTCGCGGCGGCGAGCAGTTATACAGAGGTGAGTGGCCGAAAACAGAATGAGCTGTATATCTACGATACAAAAACCGGTCATGTCATCACTCAATTACCCGATGACGCCACCATTCTGGATCTTGCCTGGAGCCCTTATGGTGATGAGTTGGTATACACCAACCTTGATGGTTATCTGCGTATTTATGATTTGTCTGAGCGCCGTATCCGCGCGGTTAGCCGTGTTGGACCGACCCGAAGTATAGGTATGGTTGAGTGGCTGGCCGATGGCGATCGTATCGTCACTGATCAGGTTCTTGGTGCGGGCATGAAGATTTGGCGAGCGGCTGATCTGACGGTTGAGCGTGAGTTGGCTGGCACGGACTGGCCGCACTCGATGCGAGCCAGTCGTGATGGCCGTTGGCTGGTGGTTGCCGATAATAGCCGTCAGGCAAGCATTTATGACACCCAAAACTGGATATCACGCCAAGTGGCGATGCCGTTGATTCCCAAGCGCATGGAGCCACATCCGTCTAAGCCGTGGATGGTGATGAATGACTTTACCAAAGGGGATGTGGGCATTGCGCTGCTGGATATGGAAACGGGGCGTTTTATGGCGACTGCTGAAGAAAATGGGCAGCAGGTAGGGTTAGGTTTTACCCCAGATGGTGAGCAGATTGTGATTGGCAGTGAAGATAGCATTCGCTGGCGTAACACCTCCGATCTCAATGAAGTCGCACAGATGCAAGGGCTGGCTGTTAAATCAACAGGCTTGCATCTGGACCGCGTCAATGATTATGCCATTACCGAAGATGCGGATGGAACTTATGTCTTTGATCTGAGAAGTGGTCGACGTGTACATCGTATGGTGACAGAAACTGAGCTGGGCTGGAGCCAACCCGATGATCAGAGTACACGCCTGGTAACTGTGGATCGTGAGGGGCATTTGGTGATTTTTGACAGCAATAGCTTTGAGGAGCGCCGTGTCCGCCAAATTGGTTTTGATGTCACCAGTAGCGTATTGGCTGAAGGGGATACACTGGTGGTAGCTGGGGTGCCTCATGGACAGGGTGAACGTGAAGATGCGGTGGGTATAGTAGCCATCATTGACGGAAAGGATTTCAGTGAACGCGGGCGCGTACAGCTGCCATTGATCACTGCACCCATTCGTTATGGTCGAGTGATCAAACCCGAAGTTTCTGTCATGGCATTAGATCCTGCACAGGGCTTACTGGCGGTCCATACGGCTTGGCAAGATGGTTTTGGGCGTGCACGCATAGCATCTGAGCATGTGAACGTGTACCGCTTGGCTGACGCATCGCATGTCTCCCGCGTCACTGTCGGCGAGGATCTGTTTCGACTCAGTTTTGAAGACCGCGCACTGGTTGCCAGTTATCGCGGTAAAGGTTTACGGCGTTATGACCCTTTGACCGGGGCGTATATGAATGCTGGTGCCGTACGCACAACCTTCCATATTCCACTGAAAACTGGTGCTGAACTGAACTGGGCGCCAGACCATATGGTGATTGGAGAGCGGCGGGTGACCTTCCCTGATTCATTACGTCAGGTACAGGTGCATGAGGCACGTAATCTGGTGATCGCGCAGACCCAGGCAAATGAATTACTCTTCTTTGACCTGTCTACACTTGAGCGACATCTGACGATTGTAGTGAAACGAGATGATCAGTGGATTGCTTATGCTCCTAATGGGCATTTTGCCGCTTCCCAGACCGGTGCCGAGGGCGTTTTCTGGTCTTTGGGGGATAACTATTTGCCTTTTGAAGCCTTGCGTGGTCGCCTTGAACGTAGCCATCTATTGCAACAGCGTTTGCAGGCGTTGATGGACGGTAACCCGATACCAGAACCACAACCGCAAGAAATACCTACCGTTGACCCAGTGCTTTTTGAAACACCTTATAGTGTGAAGCGGGTATCAGCGACGGGCATTGAAACGGATGACGAGGTCTATCGTTTGCGCCTTGAAGTGACCAAGGCCAGTGCTGAATTGCCAGACCCTGAGTTCCGCTACTTTCTTAATGGTCGTCCCATCGCTCTGAGTCGTGGGTTCGAGGAGGAAGCCGTCTGGGAGGATGAGGAAATACTGGGTGTTGAGCGTGCATTTAATTTACAACCTGGTCATAACCGCATTGAAGCAGTCTTGCGCTATCGGGATGCCGAGTTGGAGCGCCAGGTTGTTGAAATCACCCGCCGTGAGCGCGAAAGCCTGCCTCAGTTGTCGGCCAATACACAACTCTGGTTCTTTGGTGTTGGTGTATCCGATTATGAAATCAGCACGCAGAATCTGGAGTTTGCTCATCGCGATGCCGAAGCCCTGGCTGAGGCCTTGACAGCCCAAGAGGGTGAGTTGTTCCGTAAGGTCAATACGCGTGTTCTGGTGAATTCAGAGGCCACCGAACGAAATGTTCGGATTGAGCTCAATGACTTTCTGCGCCAAGCCTCGGCTGAAGACCTGATCGTCATCTTCCTGGCAGGCCATGGTGTGCAGGATAATGAACAAAATCTGTTTTTAATGACCCATGATGGCGATATGCAGCGTCCTTATACAGGGATATCGATTGATCGATTCCGCGACTTCCTGCAGTCGCGTCCGATCAACCAGAAGGCGGTATTGATGATGGACATTTGCCATGCAGGCAGCATGGGGCCGCGGCGGCGTGGGCGTGTAACGGCTGAAGATGCTGTCCAGCAGCTCTCTGATGGCACCGGCACGGTGGTGTTTGCATCCTCTACAGGTTCTCAGTCGTCTCTTGAAGATGCCAGTTTTGGTGGAGGGCATGGTGCTTTTACTTCGGCATTGTTAGAAGCTCTGTCCGGGGAAGCGGATAAAGAAGCGGGTAACAAGGACGGCTTTAACAGCATTCATGAAATCATTTCCTACACCTCACGTCGGGTACCGCAGATTACTCAAGGCGCACAGCATCCTACCGTGCCCATGCTGGAAAATGTGCGTGACTTTCCAATTAGTCGAGTGAATTTTCATGAATAGCGGTATAAGAATATGTGAATTGTGCTATCCCGTGCTGACTCGTATGATCAAAGAAATCAGCATGTCATAAGCTGTTAAACAAGTATTTCTATTGATGGAGAAATTATGAGTCAGCGTATCCAGTTTTCCAAAACCGGTGATTCCAGCGTACTGGAGTTGGTAGATGTTGTCGCACAAGATCCAGGTCCGGGTGAAGTGCGGATTCGTAATCAGGCGATTGGCCTGAACTTTATTGATATCTATTTTCGTACCGGCTTGTATCCGGCGCCCTCTATGCCTTCTGGACTAGGTACCGAAGGGGCTGGTTATGTAGAGGCTGTAGGTGAGGGCGTGACTTATCTGAAAGAAGGTGACCGAGTTGCTTATGCTCAAGGGCCCTTGGGTGCCTACGCTCAGCAGCACACCTTACCAGCGGAAAAAGTGATCCGTTTACCAGACTTTATTGACTTCGAAACAGCGGCAGCAAGTATGCTTAAAGGGCTGACGGTACAGTATCTGTTGCGTCAGACGCGAGCCCTGCAGGGTGGAGAAACGATTCTGTTTCATGCCGCCGCCGGTGGGGTTGGATCGATTGCCTGTCAATGGGCCCGTGCGCTGGGGGTTAAACTGATCGGCACGGTCAGCTCGGCAGAAAAAGCGGCGCTGGCTATGCAAAACGGTGCCTGGGCGACGATCAATTATTCCGAAGAGTCAGTGGTTGAGCGGGTGCGTGAGCTGACCCAGAGTGACATGTGTGATGTTGTCTATGACTCGGTGGGCAAGGACACCTGGATTACCTCGCTCGATTGCCTCAAGCCCCGTGCTTTGATGGTCAGTTTCGGTAATTCATCCGGTCCGGTGGATGGCGTTAATCTGGCTATTCTGAATCAGAAAGGCGCGTTGTTTGTCACCCGGCCAAGCCTCAACGGCTATGCTGATACCCGTGAGCGACTGGAGATGATGTGTGAAGAGTTCTTCGGCATGATCGGAAGTGGCGAAATCCATATAGATATTGCCAATCGTTATGCGCTGGCTGATGTAGGCAAGGCACAGGATGCTCTGCAAAGCCGCAAAACCATGGGATCGAGTATTCTGTTACCTTAGCTTTTAAGTACTGGCTTATGTGCCGCTCTTGCACATCCATGCATCTGAGGATATAAAAAAGGGCACCTAAATAGGTGCCCCTGTCTAGAGTGGCTACTTAGAAAGCCGGTACCACAGCACCTTCATACTTTTCCAGGATAAACTCACGCACGGCGTCAGTTTTTAGCGCCTCAATTAATGCTAGTAGTGCGGCATTATCAGTATTTTCTGCATGCGTTACCAGAATGTTGACGTAGGGTGATTCACTGCCTTCAATCACCAGGGCATCGTCTTGTGGTGACAAGCCAGCTTCCAGGGCATAGTTGGTATTGATCAACGCCAAATCGACCTGGTTCATCACGCGTGGCAATGTCGCTGCTTCAATTTCACGAATACGCAGTTGCAGCGGATTGTCGGCAATATCACGTGGTGTTGCGGTGATACCGGCTTCCGGTTTTAGCGTGATCAGGCCTGCGGTTTGCAGCAGCAGTAAGGCGCGACCACCATTGGTTGCATCATTGGGAATAGCAACCTCTGAGCGACGTGGCAGTTCATCGAGCTGGGTATGCTTGGCTGAGTAGGCACCAAACGGCTCAACATGGATACCTGCTACGGTTACCAGTTCTGTACCGCGGCTGGCATTAAATTCATCCAGATAGGGTTGATGCTGGAAAAAGTTGGCATCGATACGTTTTTCAGCGACCTGTACGTTGGGCTGCACATAGTCAGTGAAAACGCTAACCTGCAAATCTATACCCTGTTCGGCCAGACCAGGTTTAACGAATTCCAGAATTTCAGCATGGGGCACAGCGGTAGCCGCAACACTCAGAGTTTCAGCTTGTACTGAGAAAGCCGCCAGTGCAGCAAAGGCTACAAACAGTTTTTTCATTGTTTCTCTCCATTGGTAATAAAATGCATTCACTTGCGTGAATAATGAACAACCAGTCGATCTCCAAGCATTTGTAAGATCTGTACCAGTATTAATAACAGTACCACCGTGACTACCATTACATCGGTCTGAAAGCGCTGGTAGCCATAGCGTATCGCCAGATCACCCAGGCCCCCTGCGCCGACAACACCCGCCATGGCTGTGTAGGAAACCAGCGTAATGGCAGTTACAGTTGTCGCCGCAATAATGCCGGGGCGAGCCTCGGGCAAAAGTGCATTGATAATAATCTGACGGGTATTGGCACCCATCGCTTGAGTGGCTTCAATAATACCGCGATCCACTTCACGCAACGCTGTTTCAACCAAGCGGGCGAAGAAGGGCGTTGCACCTACCACCAAGGGTGGAATGGCGCCTGCAACACCCAGTGAGGTACCGGTAATCATCAGGGTTAACGGAATCATCACAATCAATAGAATAATAAAGGGCAGCGAGCGCAGGACGTTAACGAACAAAGACAACAGCGCATAGAGCCCTTTCTGCTCAAACATCTGCTTGGGGCCAGTCATAAACAGCAGAATTCCCAGCGGTAATCCCAGCAGTAATGTAAACAGCATGGAACCGCCCAGCATTAGCAGGGTATCCAGAGTTGCCATCCAGATATCATACCAATCGACATTGCTGAAAAATTGAATCATGTCCGCAGTACCTCAACAGTGACCTGGGCGGCTTGCAGTTGTTCGATTGCCGCGCTGGCATCGCCTCCGACCAGCGACAGGGTTAACTGCCCGTAAGGGGTGTCGCGTATATGGTCGATTCGGCCTGCGAGTATGCTGTAATCGACGCCAGACTGACGTGCAATTTGACCGAGTAGCGGTGCATAGGTTGCCTCTCCTTGAAACGTCAGGCGCACAATCCGACCTTCTACGCGGGCAAAGTCATTAGCCATTTCCTGTTCATCCACCTGTTCAGCTTCATACACAAAGCGCCGCGTAGTCGGGTGTTTAGGGTGCAGGAATACGTCAGCTACCGGGCCTTGTTCCACAATGTGTCCGGCATCCATCACCGCAACCTGATCACAGACACGACGGATCACATCCATTTCGTGGGTAATCAGTACGATGGTCAGATTAAGTTCCCGATTGAGTTCGTTCAGCAGTTGCAGGACCTGAGCGGTAGTCTGAGGGTCCAGCGCACTGGTGGCCTCATCACACAGCAGAATTTTGGGTTCTGTGGCCAGCGCTCTGGCGATGCCAACGCGTTGTTTTTGTCCACCGGATAACTGGGCAGGGTATTTCAATGCATGATCACTGAGGCCCACACGGTCCAGCAGTATCGCAACCCGCTCACGTATCTGTGCGTTTGAGTACTCACCGGCCAATTTTAATGGCATGGCGACATTATCGGCAACCGTTTTGGATGCCAGCAGGTTGAAGTGCTGGAATATCATCCCAAGCCCTTGGCGAAAGCGTCTGAGGCCCTTGGCATCCAGTGCCGTTACATCTTCGTCAGCCACGAGAATACGTCCACCGCTGGGTTCTTCCAGGCGGTTAATCAAACGCAGCAGAGTACTTTTACCGGCACCTGAGTGGCCGATAAGACCAAAGATCTGCCCCTGCGGGATATGCAGGTTGCAGGTCTCCAGCGCCGTAATCTCGCGCCCACTGACCTTATAAGTCTTATGCACACGTTCAAATTGGATCACAGAGAGTTAACCTTGTGGGCTGTATGCTTTTAAGTAATAAAAAATTAAATTGATATGCAATTATACCAGATTGGCAATTATTTGAAACAAGCCCTGTAGAAAAATAGTAGGTTATGCAGTAGGCATCAGCTACATGCGGGGCGTCGTAACAGAAAGCGCCATCGACTAACCAACAAGGCACTGAAAATAAGGCAGCACCCAATCAGTTGTAACCCGGTCATCTGTTCTGCATAAAGAAACACACCAATCAGACTGGCCCATACTGGCTCTAGCGTCATGATAACCGCTGCATGACTGGCGCTCACCATACCCTGAGCTTTGACTTGCAGAAAAAAGCGCATACAAGTTCCAATGACAATACTGGCAATTAACCAGCCGAGTAACGAGCCGGTGAGGTTAACAGCTTCAGCTTCCAGCAGGGCTGACATGGCTAGGGCCAACAAACCAGTCATGCTGAGTTGTATGGCTGTTAATGGCAGGGATGCAATCCGGACAGCGTAACGGCTGTTCAGGTTAAAGTGCAGTGACAACATCAGAGCGGCGGCAAGAAAAAACAGATCAGAGACTGATAAGGCAAACCCGCCTTCTAAGCGAAGGCAAGCTAGCCCGACTAAGGCAATCGCCATCGCCACCCAGGTGCTTACCGGGGTACGTGTGGCAAATAGAAATCGTCCGACGATGGGTACAAACACGACACTCAGGCTGGTGATAAAGGCCCCAATGCCCATGTTATCTGAATGATATAACCCCATGATCCAGAAGCACATCGCCATTCCCATCACCACGCCGGTCATCAGAGCCCGAAGCCAGGACTCTCCGGCAAGTTGCTTCAGTGCACTGTAACCGAAAGCGCCCAGAATCAACCCTGCACACAGAAAACGACCACCTATAAACTGCAGTGGAGCTATACCAGTCAGTGCTTCGCGTGAAAACACCCAACTGGTTGCTGCCAGCAACGTGACCAGTACCAGCAGAAAATCTGATTTTAATGCGCTGTGTTGCATAAAGCAGGACCTTGTGATTGCTTTAGTTTGGACTATTGTAATGCTGTAGCGCGGTGACTTAATAGGGGATTTGGCAAATGGTCGTTAAAACCATTGAGGTGACAGATCAAGGTGGGTGATCTCATGGTGTCCTCTCTGAACCTTTGACGGCTCTGAATAGTGATTTACCCAGGTGGTACACACGGCGAAATTGCTCAGTGGTGGAGAAATCCACTCCCATTTCCAGTCGCCGACGATTGAGTTGTGTTTGCAGGGCCTGGTCATAGTGTTGATCAAGCAACTGCAGCAAGTTTGTCAGGTTATAGTGTGGCTTATCCGGAGCCAGACTCAGGGGGAGCAGATGGTCTGGCTGTAACAGAGACTGATTATAAGCTAAGGCCTCCCGAATGCTATCGGCCTTGGCTGCGGTACTGTTATCCAGATCATAGGGAGGAGCCCATTCTGACAGAGGTGCTAACAAATCAACCTGATTAAGCAGAGCAAGCATAATCGGGCGCTTGCGTGAGAGGTGGTTGGGTTGTTGGTAAAAGGTATCCAACTTTGCTTTGAAATTCACATCCAGAGCACGGGCCGGTTGATTGGCTTTTAATACCCACAGTAGTAGGTCAGCCTGACTGGCTTGTTCAAGCAGAAGCTTTTCTGTCTTGGGATTACCATCCAGTCCGGGTAAATCAACCAAGTGAATCAGCGGAACACCTTCGGCGTTGAGTTGATGTATCTGCACACTGTTGGTGGCAGGTAGATGGTCAACTTCAGCATTGCATTGTTGTGTTAATGCATTAATTATACTTGATTTTCCTGATTTTAATTGACCAATAAGACAGATCCTTAAGGGATCAGGCTGGCTGACCATATGTTGTTTATCGGCAGCCTGTGCGGCACTTGAATCCAGTGTCCCCGTCGTCAGGTATCGACCTGAATAGAGATCAATAGCCACGCTGACAACTTCCTGTAAAAATGCTTTTTTAAGTTTGTAGCTCACTTCAGCTTTGACGTCATCTAACAGGTATCCGGCTAGCTGCGAGCGGGCTTCTGAGATTAGTCCAGTAGGCGTAAATAGTCGGTAAGCGCGGTATACCGCCCAGATTTTTTGTACCTTGTCAGCCTTGTCTCTGTGGCTGTAAAGGCGCTTGATGGTCGAAAGTTTTAGCTGCTCGGCAAAGGGCAGGTGTTCCATCACAATCAAATGGTAGCGTCGGCTGATCTCTTCCGTCATGCTCAGCAATTCCGGTAGAGTGAAGGCGAGTTCACCACCTGTCTTCCCAGCTCGGTAGGCGCTGGCCGTGGCGCTGATCAGTGCCAGAGCATGTTCCCGTAACACTTCCCACTGATCATTTTCATCCAGCAGACTATCCATTTGCGCATTCAGCTGTTGCCAAATCTGCAGGTCAAAATCGCTCCAATCTGTATTGGCGGCAACCAGCGTTTCATCGGGTGGAAGATTGTTAGCGCTCTGTTTTGTTATAGATTTGCGACCGACTCGAACAACCAGCGCAAACACCAGACTCAGCAGTGACAGGAGTACAACAAAATGCAGCAGATAGCCAAACTGGTAGAGGGCGATCAGACCGAATCCGGCTAACAGTAGCAGCGGGAAAGCGATCATTATCAACAGCAGTGGAATCAAGTTGGTAAACAGCTTGTGGCTGATGCGATAACTATTTAGTAGACGTTTCACGTCCGGCAACCTCCCGGATAGACTCAAAGGCTTGGCGGTAGAGTTGTTGGATCTCCGTTTCAGACAGGGATTCCCCCTGACTCTGATAATACAGGTATTTACACGCAATGCGTCCAATCGCGTAGGTGGTTGCAAAACTGACAGCGGCGGCACCCAGACTACCCACGGTCTGTCCGTACACTGGAATGAGTTTAACTAATTGGCGCAGGCCTAAATGCGAGGCGTATTGGATACCAAAGCCTGTACCCAGCGTGGCGATAAACGAAGAAATGGCGCGTCGATCCCAATCTATTGCGTACTTTTTAGCCAGGCTGCGTAACAGGGCCGCCTGCAATGCTGGTACAGACACCAGGCCGACGATCGGCAGCGTATCCGTAGCCGCTGCCGCTGAAGCGTAATGGCGTAGTTTTTGTTTGTGTTGCTTAAATGCTTGCTGTTCGGCGGCAACCAGTCGAGCACGTTGGCTGCAGCGGGCTATTTCAGGTAAGTGTTCAAGCAAGCAGTGCAACAGAGCTTCACCCCCTGTTGGATTGTATGGATCAGCCAGTTCCATGGCCACTGTCGGCAAGGACTCTCCCCAGGCCTTTTCGGCCTGTTGCTGATTAAATGCCTGAGCCGCTTGACGTTCTCGCTGATCAGCGATCTGAGAAGTTGCAGTATGTATCAGAATTATCGATTTGATATAATTAGATTTTTTTATTATCTTGAGTGCTTTTACAAGATCACTCTGCTCCGGATCATCCACGCGCATACAGACTAGTAAGGCATGACTCTGCGACATGCAGGCATGAATGTCTTCAGTCGGATCGTAACTTGATTCTCCCAGACCACGCGTATCCAGGAAACGCAACAAGGCTGCATCGGAAGGGAAGTCAAACGCATCGGCAGTTTGCGTGCAGGGGCGAAAGCCTGCACCTAAAGCCACGGCTGGATTACCGGTCAAAAAGCGAATTAAGGATGATTTTCCCGCGCCAGTCTTACCCAGCAGCCATAGGGTAGGTAAGGGGTTGTTTATACGGCTCTCAGAGTTCATTTAGCTAACCTGCAGTAATAGGTTATAACAGATAGTTGTGATGTCATGTCGTTAATTCTTCTCAAAAATGTTCTTAGGGGTAAGTCTTTTTCAATCAATCTGTTATATTTGCGTAAACTTTGGTCTAAGGGTGCTTGGATATGACGGGTATTTTGACAGTACGTTTCATCATAAATGCCATGTTTGGCTTAATGTTGGCTATATTGCTGTTGATTGGTGGCTTTGCCATTTTCAGTGCTAATCAACTTAGTGATGATTTGACTTTTTTGCAATCTGAAACGGCGAGTGTGGCTGATAGCTTAGTTCAGTCAGTGGATGCGCTGACACAGATGGAAGAACAAGTGAAACAGCTTTCGAAGGCGCAGGATTCGCTGGCTACTCTTCAAACGTTACAGCTACGTCTGGATGAAACGGAAGCGGCCAGTGGTGAAATCGATGCCGGGCTTACTCAGTTAAGAGATGTTTCAGCTCAGCAGAATGAGAGCATGAATCAAATCAGTGAAGTGACCCGGCATATTGCTACCAACCTGGAGCTGGTTTCTGGCCCGTTGCATTCCATGATCACCGCGGCTCAACAAATCAACCAGCATTCATTACACACGCTCATCGACTTTTATAAGCTGAGCCGGGGTGAATCCGGGGCGCTGGAGTCGATGGAAGAAAATCTGCAGCAGGTCTATCGCGGTACCTCGGCGATGACCAGCGCCATGTTTAATGTAGATCAAAGCGATAATACCCGCTCATTGCTGGTGGATCTGCGTCGTGATCTGCGTCCTTTCCGCACCCAGGTACGTCAGTATGCTGGTATGGAAGACTCGCCGGAACGAACCGCACTTGGACAAAAAATCGTATCGTCTGTCGAAAAAATGATTGACCTTTCAATCCAGATCCAAAGTGGTAGCCTGGAGTTGGCCAACCGTACAGCGGCTGAAGCCAATGAACTTGCCCAACAGACCCAAGCCGCAACAGCCGATCAGATTGCGGCTAGCCAGACTTCAGCGGCGGTGTTAGATAATGCGCTCAGACTTATTAATCAGTCCAATGAAAGCACCCATTCTGTAGTCAGCGATCTAACATCTTCTGTACAGCAGTTAACTTTGTCTCTGCAAAGTATCCCTGAAGTTGAACGCCAGATTGGAACCTCACTTAATGCGGTGCAGCGTGCCGTTGCTTCTGATCAGGTTGAGCGCATAGATGAAGCCGGCAATCGCGCACTTCAGGCCCAGAAAAATGCGCAAACTATACCCATTGTGTTATTGGTGTTTATCCTGATCGCTTTCGCTATCAGCGCAGTCGTCGCTCTGTATCTGCAACGTTTAATAGTGAAACCTTTGGCTAAGTTTGTCAGTGGAGTACGTCGTGTCACTGACAATGATCTGCGTACACGGGTTAGTGATGAAGGTGCTATCGGCGAGCTGAAAGCAGTTATTGGCTCGGTAAATGCAATGATTGATGGCTTGCGTCAGAATGTACTGGATATGACGCAATCGGGTCAGAATATTAGCGAAAGTGCCAGGTTGATGGCGAATACATCCACTACAACACGTGATGCGCTGGAACAGCAGAAAAAAGGTGAACAGGCCATTGTTGATTCAACCGGTGCTTTGGCTGATATGGTTCGGCAAGTAGCCAACAGTGGTGCAGAAGCGGGAGAACAAGCACGTGCCGCCGATGAGGTGATCAAGCAGAGCCAGCAAGACATTGAAAATGCCAAGCGTGAGATGGCCAGTCTTGCAGAAACAGTTAATCGTTCCAATGAAGTAATCCAGTCTCTGAAACTACAGAGCGACAATATCGGCCAGGTCATTAGTGTGATTCAAAATGTATCTGGCCAGACTAATCTGTTGGCGTTGAATGCGGCGATAGAAGCCGCACGAGCTGGTGAACATGGTCGTGGCTTTGCTGTGGTTGCTGATGAAGTCAGACAGTTGGCGCAACGTACCAGCGATGCCACGATTGAAATTCGTGGTTTGATAGAACAAATCCAGGCTGGATCAGACCTGGGTGTTGAGTCCATGACTGAGGGCCTGGCGCAGGTGGCCCGAAATACCCAGGCGACTGAATCTGTAGCGCTGTCTTTGGAATCGGTCATTCAGCAGGTGGCGACTATCAGTCGTCTAAACCTGGAAATTGGTGAGCATACCCGTCAGCAATTGCAACAACTGGATAGCATCGATGCCGGGGTGCATAGTGTTCGCCGTCAATCGGAGCAAGCCAGTGAGGCGGTGCTGGATAATGTCAGGGCCAGTGAAAACCTCAACCGTACTGCCAGCACACTGGGTGATCTGGTTAAACGTTTTTCTATCTAACCACCCCTCGGGTGGTTAGCGACTGTATACTGGTTTAGAGCGCCAATTGCAGCTGTTCTTCCTGGCGTGTACCCGCCATGATGGCCTGCTGCATTGGCTGATTGCTCTGGCGATTACCTAATAGCAGGCAAAAGCTCTTACCATGACGACAGGCATCGGCCAAGGCTTTGACTGTGGCTGCACTGACGGATGGCTCAGGCCAGGCAACAACCAGACTATTCAGTCCATTACACACACAGGTACTTAGGGTTTTTAGCCATTGATGGCGGTTTTGTGTATGGATAATACGAACTTTGTGCATATCTATACCGGCTTGCAGCAACACATTCCGGTCCGGCAGAGCGGGAGGATTAATCAGCGTAATCCAGCGTGACTGCCCGCTAGCCTCGGCCAATAACGGCAGAATTTGCTCAGGGTCACGAACAATCGATTCGACAGCGGTATGCGCTTGATACATGATAGCACCTCTATAACTGTTCATTTATACAGTACCTGTATTTATATACAGTGATAGTGCTGATGTCAAATATTTTTGATGATTTATCAAGAAAATATGGTTGGTAAATATTTGCAGAGATGAATCTGATGGATGTTGTTTTGGTATATACTTATAACCTTTATGAAAATCTACCTCGGGCTGATGCTACAAAGGAATAGGTTGTGTCCCTAAAGCTCAAACGTTATTTTCCCATACTGCAATGGCTGCCTCTTTATGGCAAAGAGACACTGGCCAGTGATTTGCTGGCGGCCGTGATTGTTACCATTATGCTGATCCCGCAATCTCTGGCTTATGCCATGTTGGCGGGCTTACCTCCTGAAGTTGGACTTTATGCCAGTATTGCGCCTCTGTTTCTGTACACTATTTTCGGTACTAGTCGCACCTTAGCGGTTGGACCCGTTGCAGTCATCGCACTGATGACTGCAGCCGCCGCAGGTAATCTTGCACAGCAGGGCACACCTGAGTACATCACCGTGGTGCTCATCCTGACGCTGATGTCCGGTCTGATGCTGACGTTGATGGGCCTGGTTCGACTTGGGTTTATGGCCAATTTTCTCAGTCATCCGGTTATTTCCGGCTTTATTACTGCGTCCGGTTTGATTATTGCAGCCAGTCAGGCCCGACATATTTTAGGCCTGGAAGCCGAAGGGCTGCATTTCATTATGGTGTTGTATGGACTGATAGTCCGTATCCCAGAGGCTCATCTTCTGACACTAATGATAGGTTTTGGCAGCTTGATCTTCCTTTATGCCAATCGGCGTTGGGGGCGTTCACTCTTGAGTCTTACCAGACTAAATCCACATACCGCCGATATGTTCAGCAAGGCTGCACCAGTGCTGGCTGTTGTTGTTACCACGCTGGTTACCTGGTATTGGCAGTTGGATCAGGCTGGCGTTAAAGTGGTAGGGGATATTCCGGCTGGTTTGCCACCTTTCACTTTACCGACGTTTATACCGGAGTTGTGGCGTGATTTGTTTCTGGCCGCCTTGCTGATCAGTATTGTTGGTTTTGTTGAATCCGTAACAGTAGGCCAGACCCTGGCCGCTAAACGGCGTCAACGTATCGATCCGGATCAGGAATTGATTGCTCTGGGTACTGCTAACTTGAGTTCAGCCTTCACTGGAGGGATGCCAGTCAGCGGTAGTTTTGCACGATCCAGCGTCAACTACGATGCGGGTGCAGCCACACCTGCCACGGGTGCCTTTTCAGCTATAGGTATACTGGTGGCAGCCTTGTTTCTGACCCCTTTAATCGCTTTTCTGCCGGTTGCTACGCTGGGTGCCACTATTATTGTAGCGGTGTTGTCGTTGATTGATCTCCCCGCCATAAAGCACACCTTTGTGTATGCCAAGAGTGATTTTGCCGCCATGTTGGTCACCATTGTGGCTACGCTAACCCAAGGGGTTGAAATTGGCATTATGGCCGGGGTTGGGCTATCACTACTGCTGTTCCTTTACCGTACCAGTCGTCCGCATTACGCGGTGATAGGTCGGTTACCCAACAGTGAGCATTTTCGTAATATTGAACGTCATGAGGTTGAAACTGACGATAAAATTGCCTTATTACGCATTGATGAAAGCTTATATTTTGCCAATTCACGTTATCTTGAAGATATTGTCATGGGTTTGGTGATTAATCAGCCAAAACTGAATCATCTGGTATTGACCTGCCAGGCTGTGAATTTAATCGATGCCTCTGCCCTCGATAGCCTGCGCACAATCAACAGTCGCCTTAAGGATTCTGGCGTACAAATGCACCTGGCTGAAGTCAAAGGACCGGTCATGGATCAACTGCGTAAAACTGATTTTCTGGATGAGATGAGTGGTGTGGTTTACATGAGCACCTATGATGCCTGGAAGGTACTGCATGAACGTGCAGAAGAAGCCGAAGCCAAGTCAGAGTCAGAAGTAAAACCAGAAGCGCCGAGATAATCACAGCCAACTCAAAACACCGTGAGTCTTGAGTTGGCTGTGAGGTTTACATCAGGCGCGTGATAGGAACTTGCCGGTTTCGGTATTAATTTTAACCTTTTGACCGGCTTCCAGGTACTCAGGTACCGGGATTTCCAGACCGGTAGCAAAGCGTGCCGGTTTGTTGCGCCCAGTGGCACTGGCGGCTTTCATGCCTGGAACCGTTTCGATGATCTCCATCACCACGGTACCAGGAAGTTCTACCGTAATCAGCAAACCGTCGACTAATAGAGCGGTGATACCTTCCATACCATCCATCAGGTAGGGTAGCTGTGCTTCAATCGCGTCGGCATTGATGCTGTACTGGCTATAGTCTTCCAGATCCATAAAGGTGTACTGGTCATCTTCCTTGTACAGAAAAGACACTTTGCGACGTTCCAGTTGTACATCTTTGACGAAATCATCTCCAACGTAGGTTTCTTCGTGCTTACGCCCGCCAGGCACCTGATTAAAGCGGACTTTATATAGTGTAGCAGCGCCACGCGCCGATGGACTTTTTACATCGACCTGGATAGCGATATACAAGGCGCCATTAATTTCAACAACATGACCGCGTTTGATTTCTGAAGCTTTTGGCATATTGAATTCTCAAAGATTATAGATGGCTGATTTTAACTGAGCCGCGTGGCGCATTCGAGAAATATCTTTCGTTATAGGGCTCGGCTGTCCATACGTGGACTCACTGACTGCTGCAGCCGATCCAGACAGCTGTCGGCCGTTACTGCCAGAAAGCCAATCAATATAGCCCCCTGAAGCACATAGGCGGTATTGCCATTGACCAGCCCTGATATAACCGGGTCACCTAGCGTGGTGGCACCTATGGTCGAGCCGATGGCGGCGGTGGCGATATTGATGGTGACGGAGGTTCTGATGCCTCCGAGGATGACATTGGCTGCCAGAGGGAGTTCCACCTGCCATAACACCTGAAAGGGTGACATGCCCATGCCGCGTGCGGATTCGAGTATAGCCGGGTCAACACTGTTCAGGCCGACCAGGGTGTTGCGCACAATCGGTAGCAAGCCATAGAGGGCCAGCGCCATAATCGTTGGCAGGGCGCCAAAACCCAGTAAGGGGACCGATAAGGCCAGCACCGCTACGGGTGGGAAAGTCTGTCCCATCGACGCCACCTGGCTGACCAGTGGCAGAAAATCACGCCCATAAGGACGGGTAACAAATACAGCACCTGCCAGACCCAGGCTGATAGAAATCAACGCCGCCAGACCCACCAGCCGCAGATGATTTCCCAACAACAAGGCAAAGCTGTCGCGAGTATAGATCACTTGTCTGTGTCCGGGTGCAACCTGTTTAAACAGCTCTTCAAGCCAGGGGAGGCCGACAGTGGCTAATAACAGACAGGCCGCCCAAAACAGCGGTAACCCCCAGAAGAACAGACGTTTCCGGCTAGGCATGGCGGTTAGCCTGGATGATGCGATCCAATGGCAGGTAACCGACCAGCGATTCGCCTTTGTACACTCGTAATTGCTGGCACTGGTGCCAGAGCATCATGGATAACGCCTGACGCAGGCTGTCCTGCAACTGAATCACAGGGGCTTGATCTAACGAGGGGTTATTGCTGGAAATGGGTAACATGCGTTCAGCAACACGCAGAAGTCCGGCTTGTTTCAGACCACGGTCTTCACCCCCCAGTAACTGGGCGACAAAATCATTGGCGGGGTTGAGTAACAGTTCAGCGGGACTGGCCTGCTGAATAATTTTACCCTGATCCATCACCACGATTTGACTGGCCAGTTTCAGTGCTTCATCCATATCATGGGTAACGAACACCAGGGTTTTGTGGATCTGACGCTGTATACGCAAGAGCTCATTTTGTAACGACTCGCGGGTGATCGGATCAAGAGCACCGAAAGGCTCATCCATCAGCAAGATATCCGGATCACCTGCCAGTGCACGGGCTACGCCTACGCGCTGCGCCTGGCCGCCGGATAACTCAGAGGGATACTTATGCGCAAACTCAGCAAAGGGCAGGTTCAGTAAGTCGAGCAACTCCTCAACCCGCTCAGCTACACGGGCTTCCGGCCAGCCCAGCAATCGTGGTACCAGGGTAATATTGCGTGCAACCGGCCAATGCGGAAAAAGACCGGTACTCTGGATGGCATAGCCAATACGGCGACGTAACTGTTGCTCATCCAGTTGGCTGATCTCTTCGCCTTCGATCGTCAGTCGACCCGAGGTGTGAGGGATCAAGCGATTGATCATGCGCAAGGTGGTGGATTTGCCACAACCGGAAGTACCGACCAGGACACACAGCTCACCCTGATTGATACGCAGGTCAATCGCATCCACGGCCAGTGTATCGCCAAAGCGTTTGGTGACCTGATGCAATTCAATCATTGTTTGGCTCCATAGCGGAAGAAACCGGCCAGACCAGAGAAGAATAGATCGGCCAGCAGTGCCATTACCAGAATAGGCAGGGCACCGAGTAAAATCATATCCATGGCCGCTTGTCCTAGCCCTTGAAAAATGAAGCTGCCAAGACCACCTGCACCAATCAATGCCGCAACGGCGGTCAGGCCAATGGCCTGAATGCTGGTAATGCGCACACCTTCCAGCATCACCGGCATGGCCAGCGGAAGCCGCACCTGTAAAAACACCTGTGTCTGGCTCATTCCCATGCCCTTGGCTGATTCAAGCACTGCATCAGGTACCTCTTCTAATGCTATGAATACATTACGAACAATGGGTAGAAGACTGTAGGCGATCAAGGCAATTAATGCCGGAGCCCAACCGATACCGCTCACGTTGATAGCCTGTAGGAATTCGCTGCGAGAAGCCAGATAGCCGAGTGGCGCAATCAGCAAACCAAACAAGGCCAGGCTGGGTATGGTTTGAATAAAGTTCAACAGCCCGAAGGCAAATTTCTGTACAGCGGGCCATTGGCGCATCAACAGTACCAGCACAAAACCCAATATCAGACTGAAGCCCACAGCCCCACACACCAACAGTAAATGGACCTGCAGCGCATCTTGAAATTGTGACGAGCGCGACGCGTATTCGCGCACCAAAGCGAGGGATTCAATCTGCCCTGTGTAGGTGACCCAGATTAGACAACTCAGTGGCAGCATGAGTAAAGCTGTGATACTTAAGCGACTGAGGTGCATTTTTTGCTGCAGCTCAATCAGCATGAGTGCGGCAAAAAACAGCAGTAGCCAGAAACCCGAGGCGATACCTGTGCGAGCATGGGGCAGGGAGTCCGGAACATGCGTTGCACTGAAGCCAGCCAGGCTGAGCGGTAATTGAACCAATAATAGCAACACACACAGGAGTTGCAGGGTGTGCTTGGCGCGCAAGCTGGTAAACGAAGCGGCCAGGATGAATAACAGCAAAACCGTCATACTCAGCGCCCAGGGCCAACCGAGGGCGGCTTCAGGACTGAAGCCGGTTCCAGGAACAATGCGATTGGGTTGAAATGTCAGGAAATCGAGTAACCAAAACGCCAGGAGTGATGCGCAGCTCAATACTGGCATCACTTTGTCTGTCGGTATAACCCTCATAAGCGCTTAGGTGATCCTCAAGGCGCGAGTGAGTCTAAAAAACGTCGAGCCACTTGTGCCGGATCTTCACCATTTACGGCCACATCACCGTTGAGCTTCTGCAGGGTTTGCAGATCCAGGGCGGCAAATACGGGCTCCAGCAACTCAGCAATTTGCGGATAGGCTTCCAGAGTGCTTTCACGGATAACCGGTGCCGGTTGATAGACTGGCTGAACACCGCGAGTGTCTTCCAATACGATTAAATCCAGTGCCTGCAAGCCGCCATCGGTACCATAGGTCATGGCAGCATTCACACCACTGGTTTGCAGGGCCGCAGCGCGTAGGGTGGCGGCGGTATTGCCACCGGAGAGGATCAGCAACTGCTCAGATTCCAGGCTAAAGCCATAGGCATCTTGAAACGCTGGAAGGGCACTGGGAGAGTCGACAAATTCAGCGCTAGCGGCAAATTTGAATGCACCGCCGTTATTCAGGTAGTCAGCCAGATCATCCAAAGTGACCAAGTTTTCATTACGTGACAAATCACCACGGACACTCATCGCCCAGGTATTGTTGGCGTCTGCCGGCTTTAACCACACCAGTTGGTTTTGCTCATAATCCAGCTCTTTAACCAGTTCATAACCGGCTTGAGCATCTTTCCAGACCGGGCTATCCGCACGATCAAAGAAGAAGGCACCATTACCGGTATATTCCGGATAAAGGTCTATCTCACCACTGATTAAAGCATTGCGAACAATACTGGTGCCACCCAGTTGAATCCGGTTGGTCACCGGAATGCCGGCATCATCCAGTACCTGATAGATCAAATGACCCAGTACAGAGCCTTCAGTATCAATCTTGGAGGATACTACAACGGCCTGTTGTGCCAAGACTGAGGTGGATAGCGCAACAGCGCTAGTTAGAAGCAGTGTCCGGAAAAAGCCTGATAAATGCATAAAAAATCCTGTTTTTCTGAGTTTATCAGTCAAGCGCTCAATAAGAGCGCCTGACGTGTGGTTGTTACTGCGTCGATTTACCCGGCAGTAACCCGTCTGCACGGAACATTGATTTAATCCCCCGCAATGCCTGACGTATACGGTCCTGATTCTCAATCAGAGCAAAACGCACATGATCATCGCCATAATCACCAAAACCTATGCCAGGAGAAACAGAAACTTTGGCATCTGCCAGCATCTTTTTAGCAAACTCCAGCGACCCCATGTCGGCATAAGCCTCTGGAATTTTAGCCCAGACGTACATAGAGGCTTTAGGCTTCTCAACCATCCAGCCAACCTCATGCAGGCCTTTGACCAATACATCGCGTCGCTTCTGGTAAGTAGCCGCAATATCCTTTACGCACTGCTGATCTCCTTCCAAGGCCGCGATAGCCGCCACTTGCAAGGGGGTAAAGGTCCCATAGTCATGATAGCTCTTAATGCGGGCAAGTGCGTTAACCAGCTCAGGATTACCCACCATAAAGCCGATACGCCAGCCTGCCATGTTGTAGCTTTTGGAGAGGGTGAAGAACTCTACCGCGACCTCTTTAGCCCCCGGAACCTGCATAATTGACGGTGCTTTCCAGCCATCAAAGACAATATCGGCATAGGCCAGATCATGTACCACCAGGATATTATGTTCTTTAGCCAGTGCTATGACCCGCTCAAAAAAGTCCATCTCCACACACTGTGCTGTGGGATTCGATGGAAAGCCCAGAATCATCATTTTAGGCTTGGGGATGCTTTCTTTGATGGCACGTTCCAGCTCAGCAAAAAAATCGACTCCAGGAATCAACGGCACTGAGCGCACCTGTGCCCCAGCTATAACCGCGCCGTAGATATGAATCGGGTAGCTGGGGTTAGGAACCAGCACGCCGTCACCACGATCCAGGGTGGCCAGCATCAGGTGAGCCAGGCCTTCTTTTGAACCGATGGTCACGATGGCTTCAGTTTCCGGATCAATCTCAACATCAAAGCGCGATTGATACCAATGGCTGATGGCCCGGCGCAGGCGAGGAATGCCGCGGGAGGTGGAATAGCCGTGGGTATCAGGTCGCTGAGCTACGCTGCAGAGTTTTTCAACGATATGTGCCGGAGTGGCTCCATCCGGGTTACCCATGCTCAGGTCAATAATATCTTCGCCACGACGGCGCGCAGCCATTTTTAGTTCAGCAGTGATGTTGAATACATAGGGGGGCAGGCGTTCGATACGCTCGAAACGAAGCGGTGCTTTCTCAGTCATAGTTTTCTCGATTACGTAAGCGCCCGGAACCGTCCGAGCGACGCTGACTGCCATCTGCAGCCATTAAAACGCATCCTAGCAGAATTTTTTCAGAGTGCCATGCTTAATTTGGACTGGGTGCTGGGTTGATGGTTTTTTGGGATTAGTGCGCTGCTGGGTGAGTGCCATGCTGGGGTGGTAGTATCACTTTGGTGTGACACGCTTTCGCCATCCCTGGCACGCTCGACTGCCGCCATCCGGGCGGCAGACGGTCCCCCCAAAGTGATACCACCACCCCGCCCGCAACTCTGTGCCAGATCAGGTGTTAGATGGAGCAGAATAAACGTGATGGATCTAGATGCATATTCCTTCCTGAAAACTCCGTTTAAACAGCAGGCCGATACACTACTGAGTCAGATCAGCCTGCTGTGCTGAGCGCACTCCCGTTACGCTAAAGTACAATCGCCGCCACTTTCCATTGATAATCTTCGGTTACATAAAACACAAACCTTGAGTAGGTAGTTTCTCTCGCACCTGGACGGCGCCAACGAATAGGATCTGGCAGCAAACGTACCAAGCGTCCATCCGCCATAAACTGCAGTTGATCCAGCTCGATTGGTGCTTCCAACTGGTCAAAAGGTAAGGGGCGCAAAGTCCGACCATCCTCACGTTTGTTGACAAAACTTTTATGGGTATCCCCACTACGGATAAAATCATCTGCCGAGTTGCCTATATTCATAGTGATTGCTGTATGGCGCCACCGTTCATCCATCAACTGACGCATTCCCCGAAAATCTCCCCGTTCAATCAGGTCATGCACATGCCGATAGGCATTGCGTAGCCCTTGGCGCAGGGCAGGACTGTCTTCCAGTACAATGGCTTCATCCAGCCAATGAAAACGTGGAAAACGATCCGGTGTAGTGAACTCAGCGATCAGGTGTTGGCTTTCGATTGGTTGCACCAGCCCATGGTTCACCCAGACATGATTGCCTTTTAGCTTCAACTCGCCTGTGGTGTGCATATGCGGTTGTTGGTACACAGGTTCCGTATCAAAAATTGTTTTTTCATTACTAACCAGTTGCCCGGTTTCCATATCATAGCGGGCGTCGACCAGAGTGATGCGTTCGCGCTCACGTGTATCCAGATGAACTGACTCAATGGAGATATGGATAAAGAAATTATCATGCGGCCCGATAATCACCGTACCCGATTCATCATACTCAACCTCAGTTGGGCTGAAATTAAATGTGATTTGGTTTACATCAGATTGCATTAAATGATTTATTGGAAGAGTAAAATTACTTGCAGCAACATCATGTTCTTTTTTAGTGGTAATACCATTGATAAAAACATCATACACCGCACCTCTGGAGTGCACGATGACATAATAATTCCGATCAATCACATAGTCCGATGCTTGTGCCATCTCTGTTCCCTTTTGATTCAGTAGTAATAACGCCACGCCCAGCATGGCCAAGCTAGTCACTAGCCCCAAAGCTAAACGTTTTCCATTTCGGGTTATTTTCCGTAATCGGGCCATTCGGCGAGGGGGCCAGTAGTTCATGAAGTTCTCCTAATCGGTCGCGATACTGATAGTCGTGATAATCCTTCGACACCTCTGCCAGTAGGCTCATCAAGGCAGTTTGGTTATCATTGTCATTGGGGAAATGTGCAAGTGACGTTTCCAGTCGTTCTATTTCGCTACCACGGGCAATGGGATTAACTAAAGCATAATCTCTTAGCACCTGCTTAGCTTCTGCCGTGTTCAGTTGTTTAATCCGTACCGCGTTTTCTCTTAACTCCTGGGCTTGACGCGCAGACGCTTCATTGTTCGCTGCCACTTGCTCAAAAACACTTGACGAGGTTTGGTGCAGTTCTACTTGAGTCGAACTGGTATTAGATGAGTTACTCATCCCACCTCCAGCTTCCGCTGCTGTGTCATCTGTATCTACCTTCGCATACAGACTCACCTCCGCTTTCAGTCCTTCAAAGTAGTTGCGGTACTGGCACTGACCGTTATCAGAGGCATGACGAAACTCAACACACCAGGAGGTATGCAGGGAACCGGCGGCACCAGCCTTGGCACGCACACCCCAAACCTCAAGCCCGACATGAAAACTCAATTCGGCTTTTCCAAACACCTTGTATTGGCCAGAAAGAGTGTATTTGAATCCTGTGTGTGCATAGGTCGCACGCGGGTCCGGGTGGGCATACAGGGTCAGGGCTTGATCACTGTCTATGGCCCTTTGCGTCTCACCCTTCAGTGCCAGTATCAAGTTGGCCTGGAGGTCACCGCTGACACGCTTCCCCCTGGCTAACTGGCCACGTACCTCTGTAAACCGGCGCGCCGTGGCGGGGGCAAACATGGTTACCGCTGTTTCAATCACATCAATTGTGCCAGTCACACCCGCTGTGGTTGTAAACTTGATACCGCCCAGCTCTAATTCCAGATCCGGTGAGTTCGACTTGGGTTTGAGCTCGACGCCACCCACCGTCAGTTCAGCACTGACGCTGAAGGTAACGCGGGAGCCATGATCCGTGTTGGGCTGTTCGCTATCCGGCCTGGGACGTCCTTTTTGCTGGGTATCTGAAAGATCGCCAATCAGTTTATCCAATATGCCAAAAAATCCGGGGGCGGGCGCATTCGGGCTTGGTTCCGATAGAGAGGCGGAGGCGTCAGACGTTTTCTCCGTGCCCTGGGAGATTTTGGTATTGCCATAGACGAGATCCAGTGACGTCGATTCTTCAGATTGCGCACTCACGAAGGGGGCTCGGGTGCGCAGGGTAAACACTACGCCCCAACGTACAGTGCCACTGATCTTCAATTCAGGAAACGGAATCACCTGAAACTCAGCTCTCGACGGTGGGTAGTTGCCACACAGCATCGGTGTAAAACGGGTGTTTGTGCGGCCTGAAAGCTGTTGATCCAGCGTCCGGAGGCTATCCAGTAGTGTCAGGGTGATCAATGTTTGCCGAGGCACCCACTTGGCATAGTGAGTGGTGGCATCCAGCAGCCCCCAATGGGCGGTGTCCTGCATGCGTATAAAGTGGTCTTGAGCAGCTGCTGTCTGTAATGATAACTCATTATCTTTGTCCAGAATCTGATAATGGATAGATGCGGCTTGGTCACTGACCGGTGGCTTGCGGCACTCATCACCTTCACGCGTCACGTTGACACGGGCGAAAAGTTCAGGTGCGTTGATGTCTGCTTGATCGGCAATTACCAGCAGCCGGGTACTAGGGTTTGGCTGTTGCTCAGTAGGACAGAGTGGCCAGCTAATAAAACGAGTAGGATCAGCGGCATCTTTAATTTTTCCCTGAAACCGGCAACAGGATGAAGCGGCCTGACAGGGGACACAGGCCGTGTTCAATTCGACATCATGCACAAGCAATGGCAGGATTGGGAAGGGGCTCTGGTCGCTGGGTGGTTGATCATTCATCGTTGACATCCTGTGATTGGCACGAGGCCAATAATCCTTAAGTGTTTATAGGCTCCAGGCAGCTTTCGCCACCTCAATGGATTGGTTTGTTTGCAGCCAGGCATGCAGATGATGGATTCGATCAGGCTGCTCGTCTGTCAGCAGTATTTCAGCTGCCAGGTCATTCTGAGGAAATTCAGGGCCAAGCCATAGCAAACAACTGGCCAGAATGCGTAGCCCGTTTTGAGTGGTCAGGTTGTAGCCAGGGGCTTGCTGGCAAGCTATGAGAGCCACCTTCTGATAGAGCTCTGCCGGGAACATCTGTTTATGAGTGGTGTAGAGCTCCGCGGCCAGATTTAAGGGGCTGCGTTGCTGTGCCAAGTGTAAAAACGCCTCGTACTCCGACTGATTGACTCGAAAACTGCGTGCTGAACGCGCAGGTGTCTGGGTGCTATCCTGCAAGGTAAGCTGGATCAAACGGCCCTGGGCATTTGCTTGCTCGCCTGGCAACATCGCTTCCAGCCCCGTTGATTCCGGTAGGCGCATCCGTGCTGACAGGGGCGCATAAAACGCATCAATACCAGCGTAAAACTGCATCAGCTTATTGCCAGTGAGCGCACAGGCCATGTCGAGCAGTACGCGTGGATCATAAAAGCGGAAGTACACTGGTGCATCGGTGTTGGCTGGAGTCCACAGCAAGGTAAAATGGCGAAAGTGATCACGCAGTTGCTTCAGGCCCAGGCTACTGTGAAATAGAACAAACGCATGAGTATCTGGATCGCGGTGTTGTAGTAGGTTGAGTAGGGGCGAGTCAGGTTCAATCCGAATCAACCAAGGGGCTATCCGCTGCGAATCGGGATCTGTAGTGCTATAAAGACATGCATGGGATGGAAGGTGTTCGGCCAGAATGGACTGTATTTCCGGCCAATTGACGCCATCAACCAGCGCCCAGAGGTTCGATGTTTTGATAGCCAGAAGCGTTGGCCAGTTGATCTCACTAGCACTTATACCGGGCGCCATGTCCCAGACTGACTGAGATATATCCATATGTGCATCCTTTCTTACTGTATAACGGCTTTGCTACCTGCTCAGTAAGTAAATACTAATTGAGCAAAACCCTTCACGCAAGTTTATTACTCAGGCTGTCGTACTAACGGCTTTTCTTTGGAGGTCCTATGAGCTGGCACCCAGGTTGGTGGGGGCTGATGGGATCGGATTTGGCTGACCCTGTGCGCCAGGACGGCGCACTGGAGCCCCCATGGATGGGTCCATGGCGTGTCAGACAGATACGGCCCATTAGCCCTAGAATAGCTATTGGTTCAAGGCTATCTAGTAACCCTAAAGCCACCCTGAAATAGTTCAATTGCCCCGCCATAAATGGATAGATTGAAGGGGTGAGCGGCTTTCTATGTTAGAATAACGCGCTTAATAATGATGTAGCGCAAGGAAACTGTCGATGACTGAACCTCAAGGTACTCGCCTTAATATACGTCCCATTACACTGGCTGATTACCCTCAGTTGGCTGATATTATGGCGAAAGTCTATCCAGATCTTGGTGGTGCCTGGTCGGAAGCAACGCTGGCCAAGCTTATCAGGCTATTTCCTGCAGGCCAGATCGCTATAGTTGACCATGATCATGTGGTGGCCGTGGCGTTGACGCTGTGTGTTAAGTATGACAAGTATTCCATACCGCATCGCTATGATGAGGTGATCAATGAAAAGCGTATCCCTGGTCACAACGCCAAGGGGGATGCGCTCTATGGACTGGATGTGTTTGTCGACCCCAACTACCGTGGCGCAAGGCTAGGGCGGCGCTTGTATGAGGCGCGTAAAGAGCTCTGCCGTGATTTGAACTTGCGTGCGATTTTAGCCGGTGGTCGTCTGCCTGGTTACCATAAAGTGGCTGATCAGATGGAAGTCACAGACTATATCGAGGCAGTGGGGCGTAAAAGCATCCACGATCCAATACTGTCTTTTCAACTATCCAACGATTTTACCGTCAAGCGTCTTATGCGTGGCTACCTGCCCGAAGACACTAATTCTGCCGGCTTTGCCACGCTGCTTGAATGGGACAATATTTTTTACGAGCGCGACGATAACAGCATCGCTTATGAAAGTATCAAGTCACAAGTGCGCGTCGGGGTGGTGCAATGGCAAATGCAGCAAACCCATTCGGTGGATGACCTGTTAAATCAGGTTGAGTTTTTTGTCGATGCCATGTCTGATTACCGTTCAGATTTTGCACTCTTTCCGGAGTTTTTCAGCGCCCCCTTGATGGGCCTGGCGCCTGATTTGTCGGCTGTAGAGGCCATGCGCTTTCTGGCTGGCTTTACTAAAGAGATCTGTTATCGCATCTCACAGATGGCGGTCAGTTATAACATCAATATCATTGCTGGCTCTTTACCCCTGATCGACAATGACCAGGTCTACAACGTAGCCTATCTTTGTCGTCGAGATGGCAGTGTGGAAGAGCAGCGTAAAATTCATATTACGCCCTCAGAGCGACGTGACTGGATTATCAGCGGTGGCGACCGTATCCAAACCTTTGAAACCGATGCTGGCCGAGTAGGAATACTGATCTGTTACGATGTCGAGTTTCCTGAACTGGGCCGTATTCTTGCAGAACAGAAGCTCGATATCTTGTTTGTGCCTTTCTGGACAGATACCAAAAATGGCTACTTACGGGTTCGACATTGTGCCCAGGCGCGGGCCATCGAAAACGAGTGCTATGTGGTGATCGGCGGCTCTTGTGGCAATTTGCCCCGTGTCGACAATGTAGATATACAGTATGCTCAAAGTGCTGTATTCACGCCGTCAGACCTGTTCTTTCCGCACGATGCGATACAAAGTGAAGCTGTAGCCAACTCCGAGCAATTGCTATTTGCTGATCTGGATATTGATAAACTACAGCAGTTGCATTTTGAGGGTTCAGTCAATAATTTGCGTGATCGACGTAATGATTTGTACCAGTTGAAATGGTTCGACGATGCAGAATAGTGTTACTTTGATGTGACACTGATGAATACTATAGTAAAATACTGGGTTTTTTATGGTCTGCTGTGCTCCATTTTCATGCCCTAGTGCGTAAGTTGAGATAACACAGGCCGGAGACTAATTTAATGCCTTTTAGTAATGCCATCATCAAGATTACCAACCTGCGACTTCGAACCTTTATAGGATTCAATCCGGAAGAGCGTGAAAAAAAACAAGATGTCGTGATTAATGCGGAGATACATTATCCGGTTAATCGTGGCTGTTTGACTGACCAGGTGGATGCGGCGCTGGACTATAAGGGTATTACTAAGCAGATTATTGCACATGTCGAAGATGGGCAGTTTCTCCTGCTGGAGAAACTGGTATCCGATGTGCTCAATATCTGCGCGGAACCGGATGTGGTAACCCATGCTCAGGTACGAATCGACAAGCCTCATGCGTTGAGATTTGCCGACTCTGTCTCCTTAACCCTTCATTACGATAAGTGCTAAAGCACAACGACAGCACACAGGAGCACTTAGGATGATATCAATGGAAGCCGCACGCGTTCGTCAGGTTCTTATTGATCGAGGGCTGGAAACACCGCTTACAGAGCAGCGTTTAACAGCCGACGAAAAGTACCAAAAAATTAAGCAATCCATGACGGATGTAGTACAGACGCTAGGGCTGGATCTGGATGATGATAGTCTGGCCGAAACCCCTCATCGCATTGCCAAGATGTATGTGTATGAGATTTTCTCCGGTCTCGACTATAACAACTTTCCAACCATGTCGTTGATCGAAAACAAGATGCAAGTGGATGAAATGGTAAAGGTATCTGACATAGGTCTTACCAGTACTTGCGAGCACCATTTTATTACCATCGATGGTTCGGCCAAAGTAGCCTATATACCCGGTGATAAGATTATTGGATTGTCTAAAATCAATCGGTTAGTCAGGTTTTTTGCGCAAAGACCTCAGGTTCAGGAGCGTCTGACACAGCAGATTTTGATAGCATTACAAACCTTACTTGAAACTGAAAATGTTGCTGTTTCGATAGAGGCGACACATTATTGTGTCAAATCGAGAGGGGTTATGGACGTTAACTCGCGCACTTCAACCACGGCGCTGGGTGGGGTTTTTAAAGCGAACATTCATACCCGTGCAGAATTTCTAAAGTAAGTCACTGGCGATAGATGCTGTTTAGATAAGGAGAAGGGTGTTGAGTGGAACGCTACTGATTACCGGTGTTGGTCAGCGTATTGGTCAACACCTTGCTGAGCACCTGCAGGCGCAAGGTTATCAGGTCATAGGGACTTATCGAACTGATAGATCATCACTGGCAGAGTTAAGCGAGCAGGGCGTTCAGCTAGTTCGGTGTGACTTCAATCAACCCACTCAGGTCACTGAATTAATTGAGCAAGTGCAACGTCAGGCACCCGCATTGCGTGGCATTATCCATAACGCTTCAGACTGGTTACCGGATCGCGGTGCCGAGTCAGCCGTGGCCACACTTCAGACCATGATGCAGGTGCATGTTGCCGTGCCTTATCAGTTAAATCTGGCGCTGCAGGATCAGCTAATGGCCTCCGAGGTCGCTGATATAATTCATCTGACCGATTATGTGGCAGAAAAGGGCAGTCGAAAACATATTGCCTATGCCGCCAGCAAAGCCGCCCTGGCCAATATGACCCTGTCTTTTGCCCAACTGCTGGCGCCTAAGGTAAAGGTCAACAGTATTGCTCCGGCGCTAATCCTGTTCAATGACGGTGACAGTGAAGAATACAAGCAAAAAGCCCGCTCCAAGTCATTGATGAGCAAAGAAGCTGGCGCAGATGAAATGTTACAGGCTGTGGACTACCTGTTACAGAGTCGCTATGTCACCGGTCGCAGCCTGGCCGTTGATGGTGGACGTCATTTGAAATAAGCAAGGTCAACTGGCACCCAGCACACCACAAACCTGCTCCAAGGTTTCCCGAATCGGCGCATTGATTTGCAACTGAGACAGTTCATCAGCACGCGTGCGCCCCAGACTAAGCGTGGCTATCGGTATACCCCATTCAGCCGCGCGGCGACAGAAACGAAATCCCGAGAAAACCATCAGCGATGAGCCAATTACCAGCAGGCCATCGCTGGCTTTGAGAGCCTCCAGGCTGCTTTCTACCCGCTCTTTGGGCACATTGTCGCCGAAAAACACCACATCCGGTTTCAAAATACCGCCGCACTTCGGGCAATCAGGCACTCTAAATTGAGAAAAGTCCATTTCCACATGCGCATCGCCATCGGGGGCCGCTATGGCCTTGATCGCCGCAAACTCAGGATTGATCTCAGCCGACCGCTTGTGTACTTCATCCCGCTCAGTACGATAATGGCAGGCCATGCAAATTACCTGGTCAGAGCGCCCATGCAGATCAGTCACTTGATGAGAGCCGGCTTTCTGATGCAATCGATCGACATTTTGTGTCACTAGCAGTTGCAAATGGCCGTTACGCTCCATTTCAGCAAGACTGAAATGTGCGCCGCTGGGTTGTGCATCACGAATTACTGGCCAACCAGGAAGGCTGCGGGCCCAGTAACGTTGCCGAACGGCTGGCTGGGTCATAAAGGCCTGGTGCTGGACGGGTTGCTTTTGCTTCCACTCGCCACGTGCATCGCGGTAATCCGGAATACCCGAGTCGGTGCTAACCCCCGCGCCTGTAAGCACCACTAATCGAGGATGCTGCTGGATAAAATGCAGCAATTTTTCATCAGCATCAGCTGTCAGTGGTGGGGCGGAGGCCACCTTAGTCACCGAAGTGGCTAGCGTTCTCATAATAAGCATTCGCCTCTAACGCGGTGAAGATAATTTCTACCGGATTATAACCCTGAGCGTTGAGGTGTTGCGCAATCACGGCCGCACTTCGATCTCTGACAGTCTGGCCACGTTCGAACCAGCGCACATCGACGAACGGGAAGGGAGTTACAACCTCACCCGATAGAATCTGGGTGGAGTGCATGACCTCCAATAGGAAGTTGTCTGGCGTGGTGTCCATGGCCTGACAAAGATCATCGACCAGTTGGCGTGAACAACGCTGAACGGCTTGTGAATCAATACCGTGAAATTGAAGTTGTGGCATTAACAAATTTCCTTAAATACTGGATGGTTAAGCTGCTAGTCATTTTACACCGAATAAAGTAGCGCCATGTTAAACATCAATCATGTTACGTACAAACGCATCTGTCTGGTTCTGTTGCTTGCAGGTTTAAGTGGCTGTGCTGCCCGCTACCCGTTAGGGATACCTGAAGAGCAATGGCTATTACTCACGACACAGCAGCAGTTGACTGCGCGCAGTCAACAGGCCGCTTTGGATCAGGCATCGCAAGCTCGCCGCGAGGCAGAAGCACGAGCACGTGAAGCTGAGGCCATCAAACAGGCCGCTGAGCTGGAGCAGCGCCGTCGTGATGCGGGTTACGGTGAGCGGGTTCAATGCATACTGGAGTCGGCCGAAGGCTATATCCGAGGCCGCTGGGAACCTGTGCGTCCATTGGCGATGGACCTTGTTAGCGGTTACGCGGTGGAACTTACCCTGTCTGACACGCGCAATCGCTATCAGCAATCCGTGTACGCAGGCTTTGATGGACAGGTGGTGAGCTTGTGTCGTTCGGCTCAGGCGCTGCAATGGTCAGCGACTAGCGAGTGTATCGCAATGGCAGCAACGCGTCAGCAGCTGCAGCGCGGCGTTAGTCGCTACCTGGAGCAGGAACGCTTGTTACGTGGAACCCTCTACTGCGATCTGGTACCTCAGGCGCCGCCAGGGCAGCGCCTGATAATCCGCTAATCAGACAGGCTCAGCCCAAAGATCGTATTCATCGGCATCCACCACCCGTGCCCGGACAATCGTCCCGGGTTTGAGGTGAGTGGCGTTGTCGAGGAATACCTGGCCATCGATTTCAGGGGCATCGGCTTTGCTGCGTCCTACGGCACCTTCCTCAACCACTTCATCGATAATCACATCGATTTCGGTGCCAATGCGTTGCTGCAGTCTGGCTGCACTGATGCGCGCCTGAACCGCCATAAAGCGCTCCCAGCGCTCCTGTTTGATCTCGTCTGGCACAGCTTCCGCCAGGTCGTTTGCTGTGGCACCCTCGACAGGGGAGTACTGGAAGCAGCCAACACGATCCAACTGCGCTTCTTCAAGAAACTCCAGCAACAGCTGAAAGTCTTCTTCGGTTTCACCTGGGAAGCCAACAATAAAGGTACTGCGAATAACCAGTTCAGGGCAGATAGCACGCCAGGTGCGGATACGCTCCAGGGTGTTCTCAGCGTGAGCCGGGCGCTTCATCATGCTCAATACGCGTGGACTGGCATGCTGGAATGGAATATCCAGATAGGGGAGGATCTTGCCTTCGGCCATCAGCGGGATTACTTTGTCCACGGATGGGTAAGGGTAGACATAGTGCAGGCGTACCCAAACACCCAGATCACCTAATGCCTGGCAGAGTTCAAGCAGGCGCGTTTTCACAGGGCGGCCATTCCAAATACTTAATGGGTACTTTAAGTCAACGCCGTAAGCACTTGTATCTTGTGAAACTATTAATAGTTCTTTAACGCCAGCTTTCACCAGTCCCTCGGCTTCACGCATCACTTCATCAGCGGTACGGGATACCAGATCACCACGCAGTGAGGGGATGATGCAGAAGGTACAGCGATGGTTGCAGCCTTCACTGATTTTGACATACGCGTAATGTCTGGGTGTCAGTTTGATGCCTTGAGGCGGTACCAGGCTAATGAACGGATCATGCTCAGCTTGATGCGGTGCATGTTCATGCACCGCGTTAACAACTGACTCATAAGCTTGTGGCCCTGTTACTGTGAGCACCTGTGGATGCAGGTTGCGGATCTCTTGCTCATTTACACCCAGGCAGCCAGTCACTATGACGCGACCATTTTCTTTGATCGCTTCGCCAATGGCATCCAAAGACTCAGCTTTAGCGCTGTCGATAAAGCCGCAGGTGTTTACCACCACTATGTCGGCATTATCATAGGAAGGGGAGATCTCATAACCTTCAGTGCGGAGCTGTGTAAGGATGCGCTCAGAATCGACCAGTGCCTTGGGGCAACCCAGACTGACGAAACCTACCTTGGGTGCATTCATGTAATCCAAAAACCTCAATGAAAAAATCAAAACGCGATTTTAACCAAAACTGCTGCTACTAGCGAGAAAACTCGCTTGCGTGCAGCGTATAGCATGGTAATATCGACTAACAATACATACCATTCAATACGTATCGTGTACTAATAATATGGCTAGATCCAGCAATACCCACCAATCCGTGTTCAAGGCGGCTGATACGCTGTTAGAGCAGGGTATCCGCCCAACGCAGCAAAATGTGCGTGAGCTTATCGGTACCGGCAGCATTACCACCATCAATCGAGCGCTTGGCGAATGGTGGGGAACCCTCAGTGAGCGGCTTAACCGACGTCAGGCGCACCCTGAACTACCAGAGCCGGTGCTTAAGCTTGCCAGTCAGACCTGGGATCGGGCGTTGGCCTACGCCGAGAAGCGCTTTCACGAACAGGCCGCGCAATACACCGACAAGATCAGTGTCCTGGAGCAAGCTCTCAAGCAGGCGGAGCAGGGAGGTGGTCATGCGCTTTCTTTGTTGCAGCAGGAGCATCAGACATTACTGCAGCGTCACGCCTCGCTGCTTGAGGAGTTTCGACAACATAGCCAGGATTATCGCGAGCTGGAAGAAAAGTTATTTCGCACCTCCGCCCGACTGGATGCCGCCGAGCGCGAACTGCTTCATGCCAGCCAAATTTCACCTGGAAAACCACAAAATGATGAAGTCATTGAATATCGTGTTAAAATCCGCATTCAGGAAGAGGAAATAGCTCGGCTGAAAAAACAAAATACCGATTTGCAGTCGGACAATGCCGGGTTACGCCGCCAGTTAAATGAGGCAGAAAAGCAAGCACTGGAACAGCGGCATCAGATGGAGCTGATTAAAGCGCGATATTCTGTATGATCCCAATTAAATCATGAGTTTAATCAGCTGAATTTATGGAACAATTTATACCTGCAGGTAGCTCAGTTCAAAGTATTCGCGATATGATTCGTAACGCTGCGACTGGTGAGATATTTTGTTGTCGGGATCTGGAACTGTTTGAAACGGCCAAGGTGGCGTTAGTCGCAGAGAAGGTTGCCGGTATCACTGTGCAGCTGATTGATGAGAGCGATTATATTGTTCGGCAGGTTTCTTCCAAGCGTCGTGGCGATCAGAAAAAAAGCGACCAGCTCAACGATAGACAGCTGGCCGTCATACGTGCACTAGAAAAAGTTTTACAACATTGTCGCAAGGAGGGCGTACAACTGATAGGATTTAGTGATGAGCTGGTGGCGCAACCGGCTCATCTGGACCCAGCGGAGGGAATATCGCCTTATGCGCTTGACCTGGATATACATGACGTATACCGAGGTGCAGATAGTTTGAAAAAGGGCGTTTGAATATGACAATCCGTTTACTACTGGTCGATGATCATTCCATCATCCGTGCCGGTTACCAGCAGATATTACAGAAAAACCCTGACATAGAGGTGGTAGCCGAGGCAGAAACCGGCTACTGCGCAATCAAGGCCTGTAAAGATCACAAGCCTGATGTCGTGGTTTTAGATTTATCCATTCCTTTCAAAAAAGAATCAGAGGAAGTGTCTTCAGCGTGCGGGCTTGAAACCATTCGCAAAATCATTGCCATGGACAAAAAAGCCAAGCTTCTGGTGCTGACCGCCATGAGTGGTGAGCCCTATCCAACCCAGGCTGTTACCGCCGGAGCCATGGGGTATCTGACCAAGCACTGTGCACCAGATGAGCTGATTCGGGCAGTTGAATCCGTGGCGAACGGTATACCTTATTTTTCTGCTTCAATACAAAGTGAAATGGATGGAGCGGATACCCAATCACCCGCATCCTGCCTGAGCAAACGCGAACTTGAAGTGTTTAGCATGTTGGCTGAAAGCTACTCAGCCGGTAAGATCGCTGATGCTATGTCTCTCAGTCCGAAAACGGTACATGCGCATCGCGCCAATATTCTGCGTAAACTCAAGCTCAAAAATAACGCCGATCTGGTCAAGCTGGCGGTTCGTTCTGGTTTTACTGCCAGTTGAGTTCATGCTCTTAGGTCTGTGTTCGACAGCGGCTTTCAAGTCAATTAAACGGTATTTTGAATGAATCACTATGAAATGATCATTTTTGATCTCGATGGCACTCTGCTTGATACAGTGGAAGAGGTGGCCTATGCCATGAATGACGCGCTGCAGGAGTCTGAATTACCCGTCATTACCTTATCTCAGGCGCGAGACTGGGTAGGAAAGGGGGCGCCACATTTTCTGACCCAGGTGCTGGAGCATCACCAACTAACTGATCAGGTCAGTTTTGAGTCACTGCTGAACCTGTTTTACAAACATTATGAACGGCGTTCAGGCACCCTTAGTAAACTCTATCCATCGGTACGAGAAACTCTAGAAATACTAAGTAAATCAAAGCGTAAGCTCTGCATTGTCAGCAATAAATTTAAACGCGGCACTGATAAAGTCTTAAAGGCCCATCAACTCGACCACTTGTTTGATGACATATTCGGTGGCGACTCTTTTGAGCAGAAAAAGCCAGACCCAGTGGCTGTTCATTTTTTGATGCAGAAATACACTTTGTTACCAGATCAGGTTCTGTTTATCGGTGACTCCTCAACCGATGTGGCTACGGCACGCAATGCTGGAGTAACGGTATGGACTGTTCCTTATGGCTATAATCATGGTGAGGCGATTCAAAAATCGATGCCTGACAGAATGATAGAAGATTTTTCTGAGCTGCAGGCTCGATTGTCTGCCTAATTATATAAAAACAAGGGAGATGTCACATGATAACAATAGCAATTAATGGGTTTGGCCGAGTCGGACGCATGGTCATGCGTGCTGCCCATGAAAACTTTTCTGATCAGGTACAGGTCGTGGCAATTAATGATCTGCTGGAACCTGAATACCTCGCGTACTTATTAAAGTATGACAGTGTGCAACGGCGCTTTGCAGGCGATATTCGAGTGGATCAAGGCCAGCTTTTCATAAATGAACGGCCGGTTCGTTTAAGTGCCTGCGCTGATCCTAAGCAGCTAGACTGGCAGGGCGCGGATGTGGTGATTGAATCCACCGGACATTTTCTAACAGCGGAGACAGCGAAAGCACACTTACAAGCCGGAGCGCGCCGTGTAATCATGTCGGCACCCAGTAAAGATGACACCCCGATGTTTGTCTACGGTGTCAATCATCACACCTATGCAGGGCAACCGATCCTATCAAATGCATCCTGCACAACCAATTGCTTAGCACCATTAGCTAAAGTGATACACGATAGCTTCGGCATACGTAGAGGCTTGATGACTACGGTACATGCCGTGACAGCAACACAGAAAACAGTCGACAGCCCATCAAGTAAAGACTGGCGTGGCGGGCGCGGAATTCTGGATAACATCATCCCGTCATCCACCGGTGCAGCCAAAGCTGTTGGTAAGGTAATACCTGAGCTCAGTGGCAAACTGACGGGCATGGCATTTCGTGTGCCGACTTCTAATGTATCCGTGGTAGATCTGACCGTTGAGTTGCAGCGTGACGTAGATTACAGCGAACTCTGCGAACAGATACGGACTGCCAGT
Organism: Nitrincola sp.; assembly: GCF_048264025.1. Lineage (NCBI taxonomy): Bacteria > Pseudomonadati > Pseudomonadota > Gammaproteobacteria > Oceanospirillales > Oceanospirillaceae > Nitrincola > Nitrincola sp. The sequence continues at coordinate 7,459 of NZ_JBLXDN010000020.1, read as the reverse complement.
GAGACACACCTAAAAGGCATTCTTGGCTACACAGAGGATAAAGTGGTTTCAACAGACTTTATTGGTGAGGCCTGCACCAGTATTTTTGATGCTGATGCCAGCATTGCGTTAGACAAGAGTTTCATGAAGCTAGTGGCTTGGTATGACAACGAATGGGGCTATGCCAACAAACTCCTGGAGATGGCTCAAGTAGTGCAGCGTTACCAATACTGACCAAACCAATCAGCAAGAGCAGAATGCCGACCCGGAAATGGGTCGGCGTTTTTGTTTATGTCTATTATAAAGCATGTATCCAACGGTTAGTTTGTAAAAGTTAGTAGGCTTTAACTTCGTTTAAACGCCTTCTATGACGTATTATATAACTTCGTATAATGTATATTATGTTAAATAGGATATAAATAGAGATGATACAGAACGGTCCTTGGTTGTGTTCACAGGTCTGCCCTGATCTATTTAACGTAATCGGAATTATGGGTACGGCTATCAACGCCATTATGCATACGACGACAGCCACCAGTCGCTGATGGCAGATCTACCGATCTGAATCAAATCTGCTTTCGTGCGGAGAGTGTCGAAGAATTCAGTTTCGTGGGTAAAGTATGGCAAAACATAACACAGCACACCTGTGAAACGTTCATAATCTAATCAATGCTTATAGCTGTTTGTCAGCAGGTCAAACACAACCCGCGCAAAACCCTGAGCCACCTGAGGGTTACTGAGTATCTGCATCATCTGATTCTGATGAGCATCAGAACTATCCATCACGGCTTCATCCAGCGCAGCTGGAAAGTCACCCAGAAAAGCCTGTTCCGATGAGTTGTTTCGGATCTGGTGCATCACCTTCTCATTCTCCCCTACTTTATCTGCCACTGTACGGGCGTAGTTGAGCATGTCATCTTCAGTCAGGTTGTCGGTAATAAACAGCTCGTTGAGGCGCTTCAGGATAACCGACAGGAACTCCTCTTTTTTATCCCTGGCTTTCGCCGAGCCAATATCGGTATTGGGGTCGAGGGTGAAGTCTGCCGCATCCTCTTTGAGTTTCAGATTCTGCTGTCGAATTTTAGACAAACGGTAATGGCTCAGTGTTACGTTGCTCAGATCGACATCATCATCCTGATCGAGCTTTTCACGCAGCATGGGCCGAAGATGACGGGCAAACAGGCTGAGTTTTTCCAGCTCTTTATCATCGTAATCGACTATCTGTGACATAAACTCATAGAAGCGTACAAAGCTGCCCAGGTCTTTTTTGAAGATCTCCAGTGCATCTTTTTCCTGCTTAATTTGTCAGAAATTTGTTCCTTTAATTACAGATTATGGCTGCTGAGAATAGTCCGCTAGAGAGTTTTCAGCAGCCAATCTGGGCTCTTTTGACCCTGGCAATTTCTGTGCAGCCTGTGAGTGATAGTCATCGGTGACATACACATCCTTCAAGTGCTTCATATAAGCAATCATAACACTGATCTTTTCAGCGACAGCACAGGAGAAAATATCGGCTTACTTTTCGTTATTCTGTTTTTTATTGCTACCTTCTACCCAGCCATATACGTATCCGCCTATCAGAACTCCTATGATAAGAACCGGAATTACAGCATAGACTGTATTAAAATATAACCACGCAAGCCCGGCAACAATGAACATTAACACTGCCAATAGTTGCCCCATAATATCGGCTAAAAAGCTTCGTGCGCTACCAAGCAGAGATTGAATAAACCGACTCATTTGCAAAGACCTTTTAAGTTTATATTCTCAGGCTTTGAACAGAATTCATTAATCGATATAGGGCCCGGTGTTACTTGGGTTAGCGATATGACCTCAGATAGTACCAACCTAAGGTTATCGAGCATTTCTTGCTCTTCGCTGCTAAGGGGAGTGTTGGTTTCACTGTGAAGATTGATAGAAAATTCCTCAGGGCGCCCTGTTAAAATAGCTTGAATTATTGCTTCAAGCGAGCCATACCCATTCGTAATTGCTTTAATGGCTGCACCGTAACTGGCAATTCCAAAATTTGTGGCACCTCCAGTAAATTTAGCAAAATTTGAAAGGCGTTGACTGCCAAAGCGTCCACCCATGCTCGCATAGTTAGTGAACCGCCCTCCAGACAGTCGCCCTAGAATATCCGCTTTACGATATTTTAAGTTGTATCTCACAATAGCAGCTAAAAGAGGGGTCTCTTCACCTTCTAAGCTAGAACTTACCTCAACTCTCAATGGTTCACTAATCTGCCATAAGCGATTGGCTCTAATTCTCGCAGTCGCTCTATAGCCTTGTCCCCATATCCCCATTTGCATCTGGAGCTGAAATATCCCAACCCACCATGTTATAGGATGGTTATAAGCGCCTTTTAAGAAACGAGACCAGGCAGCTTCATTGCCTCTTGCAAAACTAGTAGTGAAATTTGTTATTTCATGAGCCGGAGAGGACTGAATATTCCTGAGAACAACTTCAATATCACGCTTTTCAGAAATGCCTACATTTAACGATATCATAATGCTTCCTTTCGATTGTATTATTAGGCTTAATCCCGCTTAGCCTCATAGTATTTCCTGGTATGGACGCCTCTTAACGGATCAGTTGGCAGCAGAAGGAAGAATGAAGACATCCTTGATCTGCAATAAAGTTTTTCAGGGCGTAGAGATGCTCATAGCAAAACTCCAATGTAAGAATATTTCTACCATGAGTTATTGTCAAATCTGGTGATCAGCGGTCTGATTAAGCGGCTCTCCTCAGGTCGGATAATGACACCTTTTCTCCATCAATAGTCCATTAGAGAGTTTTCAGCAGCCAATCAGGCTTCCAAAGAAGCGCTCATTTGAATCTAACTATTAGGCTCTTTTGATCCTGGCAATTTTTGTGCAGCCTTGTCGAAGGTGTAGGACCCACCGAATGCTTCACCTAGCTTACTGGCTGTCAGCTTTGCCTTGTTCACGATCAGAGCATCGGCGAAATCTGCTCCAGTTGATTTACGATACTGATCGAGCGCAGTCCAGGTTGCCTGTCCATCTTCAAATCGAATGTTTGGCTCTTGAAATAATGCCTTGATCACGTCAATCAGTTCTGGCTTGCCCAGTTGATATTTTGCGCCTCTCAGTGTCCATATGGTTTCAACCAAAACCACATCAGTGACAAGCACAGCGTCAGCCCCTCCGATCAGCTTTGCCGCTTTGGCTGATTGAACAGGGTCATCTTCAAGCAAATACCGTAACAACACGTTAGTATCAATGGCGATCACGACAGGGCGGACTCCATAGACTGCTCATCGCTTATCGGAGCCTTTGCTTCGACGTTTTTCAACATACCCTTGGCTGCCCCAGATACTTTTTTAACGATATTGATCTGATCTCCCAGGACGTAAGTTTCGATTTCATCCCCTGGCTTTACACCGATAGCCTCTCTTTGACTGGCGGGCAAAGTGATTTGTCCTTTAGCGCTGACTTTTGGCATAACATTAATCTCTTTACATTTTCCATATAGTAAAGATAACGCAATATTTACTTATTACAAGATGTAAATAATTTAAAAAATGGCGGTCAAGTTATTACACCAGTCGCATTATCGCGGCAGCGGCGGATTGATATGCGTCTACCAACTGCTAGACCGTTGGGGACCTGGATCTAAAGAAGATAGTTTAAAAGCCTTGAAGCTGTTGCCAAGCATGCCTGAGAAGGTACTGGATATTAGCTGTGGTAAAGGGCTCGCTACTTGAGTAACCAAGCCTGGTTTGATTACTACTTGCCACTGAAGCGGCGAGTTATCCTGCTGCTAGCTTATTGGCTCATTGTGTAATTTATCATCAGTATCTTTACATTCCCCAACTGAATCCTTGATCACTTCGCTTGCCATTGCGGTTTCCTGTTCAGTCCGGGTTTCAACTACCAGGGCGACATGACCGTTTGCGATTGCATCTCCTATCAGGTCTGAAAGCGTGCCTTCTTTTTTCTTACCGGAGTCATCTGCTGAACCGACTGCGGTTCCGATCAAACCACCCAGGCTTGCGCCCCAGCCTATCAGCACCAGCGGTGCAACCACAGGGCTGGCGACAAATAGCGTCACGCTGGTCGCTGCCAGTGCCACACTACCAAGGACACCGGCACCTGTGCCAACAGCGGTGCCCACTGCCCCATCCACTAATATGTTTTTCAGTGTGGCGTCGCTCTTACCTTCCGGTGCGGGTGATGGTGAATTGGAATCAGCTGAATAGATATGCATTTGTTCACGTGACAAGCCTTTATCAACCAGTTTTGAAACGGCGTTTTCAGCTTCGACACGAAGGGCAAAAAATCCCGATACGTGGTGACGATAGTCGTTCATGATATTTCTCCTGAGGATGGCCTTTTATAAGACAGATGAAATTCAAGCTAGTCTTATGTGGCCAATGCGTCTGTATGCTGGCACACGGAGAAGTGCCTACACCGAGTTAAATTTAGCCATTTGCAATAATGACGATACCCAGTGCCACAGCATAAACCGTCAGGATCAATGCACTTTCAAAGCCTATTCGACCTATGCCATAGGTCTCGCGGCGTACCATGCCGAGCAGTAAAATGGCAGTCATCAGAATGCTGACCAGACCCCAGGTCATCTGGACTGGAGCCATATCATGGTAGATAGAGCCGTGAGGATAGCCCAGATCGGCAGCAGCCACGACCAGCATATTAAAACAATTGGTGCCGAAGATATTGCTCACGGCCAGGGTCAGTGCACCTAAGCGTATCGCGGCGATCGTGGTCACAAGTTCGGGGGTGGATGTGGCGAGAGCTGTCAGTAGACCACCAACCAGCGTGTCAGAAAGCCCGGTTTTATCGGCGATCCCCTTGGCGGCTTCCATCAAAATCCAGCCAGCAATACCCGTTAGAACTGCCAGAGCAACAAAGCTAATCCACGCCTTGATAAGACTACCTTGAAGTTGTGGTGATGGCTTATCTGGTACGGTCTCGCTTGTCAGACGTGGAAACCACATAGGCTTGGCCTCTGTACGCAAAACCAGATGTAGCCCAAACAGATAGGCAATAACAATCACCGGAGTAACCGGATGAACACCCCACTCGGCTATCGTCGGCGAGACGATGGCGAGTAGCGGTAACGTCAGCAACACGATCAGCAACCCTGCCAGCATCAGGTTAACAGAAGATGCGGCAGCATGCTCCAGATTGGCTTTGCGATAGACTATGTCTGCGATACCTAGAAACACCAAGTTTACCGCCATGCTACCCATGACGTTACTCATAGCCAGGTCGGGCCGATTATCCATTGCGGCACTCAGGGTCGCGGCGAAATCCGGTAGCGAAGTCACTCCCGCCAGCAGCAACACGCCGAACAATGCCTCGCCCAAGCCAGTTCGATCGGCTAGCTCATCAGCCAAGTGTGCCAGTCGGCTGCCGGCGGTTATAATACCCAGGGCCGCAATGCCAAAGGCTATGATGCTGATAATCAAGGATGGAAACACTCGGGGCCTCTGACTGTATGGGCTACCTGCGAACGATCACAAAAGACTGACATGGTATCGCTGAAGGGGTTGATCATACGTTAAAGTGTGGTTCGTCACATGACAGACGTCAATTGATTAGGAATGGCACGTAGCCAATGATCAGGCGCTGAACTCAAAGACACTGAGACACATTGTTGAAAATGACCGAACTGTTTAATGGCATCTACAAATGCTGCGATGACGGCATCTTCATCAAAACTGTGTTTTTCTAAATGCAGTGATTTAATCTCCAAATGGCTGGTTTTGCGATGGGCCTTACAATCCATGCGTCCTATAAACTCACCACGGTATAGCAGCGGTAGACAGAAATAACCATACTGACGTTTGGCTGCGGGCACATAGCATTCCAACTGATAGTCGTATTGAAATAGTGCTTTGAGCCGCTCCCGTTGAATGACGCTGTTATCAAATGGCGACAGAATTAGCAGGCGATTGTTCAGCCGAGGAAGCGGGCGTTCCAGCGCCCCTGCTTCCACTATAAAGACCTCACCACTGTTCACCTGCACACTTTCCAGTTCGCCCTGCACCAACCTTTCGTTTACCCGGTTTTTCACAGCTTGGCGTAGCTCAGGGTTGCGACGCTGATAGGTTAACCCTTTGAGTGAAACAAGCCCGTGGCAGCGTAGTTGTTGGTCTATGATGTGCATCGCAAACTCTTCAATGCTGGGCATTTGTGTATTGATGTGAGATGGAAGTACTCGCTCGGTTAGATCATAGGTTTTTTGGAAACCTTCGCGGTCGCTGATCATTAGGTCGCCCTGCATATACAACTGTTCGAGTGCCTTTTTGGCAGGCTTCCAGTCCCACCAGCCTGCACGCTGGATGGTCGAGGTTTCCAGATCCCGGGATCGCAGTGGACCGCCTGACTCTATGCGGGCTAACAATTCGCGCATAAGCTTCTTGTCAGGGTGTCTGAACCAGTGGGTCTGACCACTTTTGATGGCGTGTTTGTAGGGTAAGGAAAAACGAAAGTCGGCTATGGGTAAAAAGGCCGCTGCGTGTGTCCAATACTCGAAAATATCGCCGTCGCGCAGCATCTGATTTGTCATACCTGGCTCGAAATCAGGCACTCGGCTATGTAAAATATGATGGTGTGCACGCTCGACGACCGATATGGTATCAACCTGTACATAGCCTATATGGTTGATCGCCTTACGAGACCCTGCCAAACCACGACCATAGGGTTGTGCTTGCAGCAAACCTTGCGCAGCCAGGGCAAGGCGACGTAAGCGCATAGCGGTCATGACGTACCTCTAATGTATTGGATTATCCATCAGTGTACATTTCAGGGTACGCACGTCAAAACATTCGCGATACATCACCTTAATTATCAGGCCGATTGCTTCCTGGCAATTTCTGCAACATGAGCTCCCTGGAACCGAGCAATTTTAATTTCATTCTCAGACGGTTGCCGACTACCATCGCTATCAGCAAGGGTGCTTGCACCATAAGGCGATCCACCGGTGATTTCATTCATATCGGTGATTTCCTGGCAAGTATAGGGAACGCCAACAATAATCATGCCGTGATGCAACAAGGTGATGTGAAACGTGGTGATGGTGGTTTCCTGTCCGCCGTGCTGTGTAGCTGTCGACGTAAATACGCTACCCACCTTCCCTATCAATTTTCCGCCAGCCCACAGTCCACCAGTTTGATCAAGGAAGTTGCGCATCTGTGCACACATATTGCCAAAGCGTGTAGGCGTACCAAATATAATGGCATCATAATCTGCCAGTTCATCAGGTGTTGCGACTGGTGCCGATTGGTCGAGCTTGGCGCCTGCTTTTGCAGCCGCTTCTTCCGACATAATTTCCGGCACACGCTTGATAGTGACCTCGGTGTCATTGACGCTACGAGCACCTTCTGCCACCGCTTTCGCCATGGTTTCGATATGACCATTGAATCACACCGGCTTTCGTGGAGGCCTATTTCTTTGAGAGAATAAGGCTATGAAAAACTCTAACAGATACTCCC